>NZ_BAAFRU010000007.1:0-177049 GCF_045862015.1 Levilactobacillus muriae | reverse complement strand
ATCAGTTTGTATAAGCGGACTCGAGGTCCAAGGGTCTTTGTGCGATCTTTAGCTCCATATACCTACTGTAATTCAAAAAGCTCTGTAAAACCGAATTCGGTTTTACAGAGCTAATCTTAGTATGTTTTTTGATACCCTTGCTTATCCATGCCGCCACAGTTGCGACATTTTTCACACAACTACTCACCCACACCATGTTCCAAGATGACCATTTCAGCCATGGTAATCTCGCGATACAGATTGTTAAATAGATCCTCACTGATCTCATGCTTCGTTTCATACCGACGTAACAGATAGATCCGCTCAGTCTGAAAGACTTGCCGATAGATCGTCATCAATTCTCGCATCTGCTCCGGCGTGTACTCGGCGTGCCGAACCATTCTCCGCCACTCACTGCTGAATTGCCGGAGACTTGTATGACCATTCTGCGACCGCAAATCAAAAGTGACCGCTTCTTTAAACTCTTGTGAAATGGAAAGATCCCACAACGTTTGGATACCCGCTTCAATCATCTGCTCACGAATGTGCGCCATCCGGGCCGCCATATCGGCATCCACGTGGATCTTGGGGAGTAGCCAACGAAAAATAACCGTCGGAACCAGCATACTTAGGATAATTAACAAGCTTTCTGACATGAGCACCAAATTGAAATCAGCTGTCTTCACCTGTGTCTCTGCCACTGTGAAGGCCAGGGCAAAGGTCACGGCACCGTGAATCCCACCTAATGCAAAGATCCAAGCTTCTCGGTTGGGGACCCGATGGAGCAGTCGCACATAGCCGTATCGAATCAAGAGGTTGGCCACATACAGCACGAGACCAATCACGACCCACAGCCAAGAATTCGCGTAAGTTACCGATTTATCTAAGGTCGTCCGTACCAACACAATTCCCAACACTAGAAAGACAATACTGTTTAAAACATCACCCAGAAGGCCATTCAGCTGATGGATATCACTCGCCAATTGGGGGTTCGCTAGCGCACTTCGTTCACCCTCGGCGTTGTGAATCAAGCCCGCAACGACCACCGCGATAATCCCCGACACCCCGACGGCCTCAGCACCAAAGTACAGCACGAATGGCGTCATTAAGTAAATCACTTTTAGCGGTGTCCCGTTGTTATAAGTATTGTTGATAAAGTTCAGTTTGGATCGCAACATCAATTGCCGAATGTAGAGAATCAGGGTACTCACGACGGCCCCAAATAAAATTCCCCCGCCCGCTGAGTAGACGAAATCCCATAAGGTCTGGGAATAGTTGACGTAGCCATTGACGTACCACAGGATAGCCATATTCAGCAAAATAATTCCTGACGCGTCATTAAATAATGACTCTAACTTTAAACTGACTTGCTCACGACGCGGTAAGACTCGCCCCATCGTCACCGATTCAGTAGCCGTCGCATCGGTTGGTGTACTAATTGCCGCTAGGATAAAGGCCAATGGTAAACCCACACCCGTTAATAAGCTACTGCTAAGGCCAGCGGCAACCGCACACAAGGTGACCATCCCCACCGTCAAGCTAATAATTTCGCCGACGTGCCGACCTACGAGGTTCAACCGTGTGTTTTGTCCTTCAAAGTAGAGCAAAGGGGCAACGATTAACCCAATAAAGATATCTGAATTGAATTTTTCGACTAACCCATTCACGATTGGTACGACCGCAATCACGGCCCCAATCAGCATACTCACATAATTCACGGACAACCGTGGTAACCACCGCCGATTGACCACAATGCTTAGCATCGCTGCGACCATTAATACCGCTGTTGATATCAGTAACCCCATCTGAACACCCCATTTTACTAATTTAGTCGTGATAATTTCAACTGTCGCAAGATTAACGCAAACATTTTGGCTTCCAACCTTTAGTAAACTAACTTATCCTAATTATTATGCATTTACGCGAACTTGTAAATCAAAAATTATAGTTTCTAAAAATGGCCACCCAATTCGACAGATGTGGTCAAAGTCTGGACACCTTTGCCTCCCGAGGTCACCGCCATTAGGCATGTGACAAAGATAGCAGTATACTTAATATAATAAATGATTTGTCAGTTAAATAACAAGCACGAATAAAATTCAGGAGACGATACATCATGCGACGATTTAAGTTAACCTTGCTAATCGGACTAAGCGTTTGCGTTTGGGGAAGTCCGGGCCTCTCTGCTCAAGCTGCTAAGCGCACCGTCACTCTGCCCACCTATCCAATACAACGAATTGCGACCTTCAAGGCGAAGAATACCAAGGTTTATAGCTATCCCCGTGCCAAACATCCCCAAAGTAAATACCTGGGTCACAATCGCAGTACAAAGCGCAAGTGGACTGTCTTAAAAGTTGTCCGGGTGCGTGGCAAGCGATATGTGAAGATTACGCCAGATCGTCACTCCTACTTGCAGCATGGGAGTACCTTTGCTACCTTCTACACCCCGGGTCCGTTAGATGGCGGCTATGTTCCTTTCAGTCGGCTTAGGATGCATCGGCAGATTTTAAGGATGCCTGCTATGAAACGAACGGCGTATTGGATGCCGACAATTGCTAATGACTTTTGGGACATGCCCGCGGGCACTTTGGGACTTAGCAGTGCGATCAACTATGGCCGCAGCTATGCCTACCGCACCCTCTACGCTGTTCAGTCGCTAACCACCGTCCGTCACCGTCACTATCTCTACTTCGAAACGGCTAAGGGCGAGGAGATTGGCTGGTTACCAACCGACGCTGTCGTCAAGGGCGTCTTCTCAGATGTCCTACACCGTGAATTGACCCGTAATTTTAACGCGGCTAATGCGACGACTAAAGTAACCACCATTGATAAAGGACGCCATGTTAAGGTCGGCGTGATCACACGAGATAACCGGACTCAACGCGTCGTCTTGGCCGACCAAAATAGTGAAACCACTATCTTTGACTGGCAAGATGGACACGTCACGACGCGGACCCAACGTCTGGCAAATGGCCACACTGTGAAAATTAAACACTTTAAGACGGCCGCAACAGCTATAGCCTTCCAGGCTGAGGCGACCGATGAGCGCGGAGGTGTTACCTATGAAATAACGGTAACTAATCGGGGAGCCGTGTCCGTTAAGATCGTTGGGGTGGGTGTCGTTTAAAGATACCACCGGCAATATCCAAATTCTCACTATTAAGAACAGGCAGCACAACAACTGAATAATTAGTTGTTGTGCTGCCTATTTGATTTATCTACGATTTAACTGCAACTGACTGCTCACCATTCTTTCAAAAAAATGTGTGATGAGCCTACTGAGGGTATCCTTAAATTTGAGTTTGATACTCTCATTGCGGACAATCTTGATACGTAAAATAACTATGAACTTTTTAATTTTAATCAATGAGTGATTCGTTATCTCGTTTGATAAACGCCACGCCACCTGCATGAGAAAGACTACCATTAATCGCAGAAGGAACTAGGTCAATCGTCTTCATGTCCTGGCGTTCGTGCCACGTCAAATGATTATCTTCTCGGTATTCCTTAACCTCTTGGATAGTCCATCCCCACTTATCAGCTAACAGCTGATCCGCCTGACGGAAATTATCACTACGATCCATAGACATCTCAATCTTTTCAGAATCCTTTGCAACTTCCTTAAAAATCGGCTCACCTTTTTTGTATTTAATTTCCGAAACACCTAATTCTTGGTAGGATTTATGTTCTGGATTCATTTTAGTGTTCTGTGGGATATACTCTGGGTTCAGTACAAAGGTGCTATCACCTCTACTGCCTGACCAATGTCCGGCTGATGAATTCTGCGACGGCGTTCCTTTATATGTTCCATCTCCAAGTTGTTGTTCCTGCTTTAAAAACTTAACCGATTGAAGACGCTGAACTTCTAATTTTGCTTTGTATACGAAATTTGGCAATGGAATTTCCTGCCATGGCTTGTCCTTAACCTCATCCTCAATATTCTCCAAATCATCTATTGTCAGGTCATCAACATCCCAATCATACTCTGAGCCCTCAACATCTAGATAGTCATCGCCTTCAAGCAAGCCCTCTTCAACGTCAGCAGACTCAGTCTCATCGAACTTTGATTCATCCAGTTTCTCGGATACGTCCAAATTTTTCTCAGTCTCAGCCTTTTTTGTTTCTGGTACTTCCTTCAGTTCATTATTCTCATTAACACCGTCAAAATTAGTTTTCATTTTTTATTCCCCTAAGTCTGACATGACAGGCATCGAACGTTTCAACTCTAAAATTGAAGATAACCATTCAGTAAAGTTTTCTTCATGAGTAAGCTGCCGTTTTAAAACGACCAATTGCTGATCTATTGTCTCTCGTTCCTTTAATACTTCTTGATGTCGTTTCTGTTCTGCTAACTGTACCTGGTTTTTTTGAATGTTTTCAACATTGACAATCACTTGGCAAAACGTCACTTGCGCTAGGTATACTACGAGCCTTACTGTATTTCCAACTAATATCTCCACAATCTGATTCTCTAAAGTTCCATTTTCAATCAGTTGACTCGCATGCTTCAAATTTTTAGTCATCTCTTCAGCAAAAAAGCCATCTTTAACCGGCTCAGTTTGCAAAGCAATGGCCATCACTTTCGCCTTACCCGTGCTAACATTATTTAGAATTTTTTCTACCGACTTTTCTGGGAACGGTCCGTTCTCAACATCTGAACTTATTTCACTAATTGCTGTCCAAAAATCTTCAAGACTATTTTTTAGATCTAAAATTATTTGACGAATGATCTTATCATATTCAGTATCCGTAACAATTTCATTATGGCCTTGGCGTTCATCAACCTCACTGATGAGCGTTCTAAAAATTCCCATTTTCCGCTCAATATCTGTAACTGTTACAACAAGCTCTTCCACAAATTGGTTCTCAATATTTTGAATCATAGTGTTGTCCGGCTTTAATCTGTGACCCTTTTTCGACTCATCTTCAATTTCCTGTAGTGCCTGCTCAAGCTTCACTTTCTTAGCACTCAGCTCTTGCTCATTTTTCTTGTGGCTGGATAATACTTCGGCGACATTGTCCATCTTCTCAGGGAATAATCTGCTAAGTAATTGAGTGCCAATTTTATTGAGCTGGTTCCCAAGTTCAATGGCCGAGTATTTTTGTAATGCACTGAAGTCTATAGGATCAATGGATTGGCTACCAGCAAATTCATAAGCCTTCGAACTTTTTAAATCAGCGACCCATTTCTCAAAATTTCTTTGAAATTCTATGACCTGCTGATCAAAAGCATCAATAAATTTTAACGAAAATGTTCTCGAAGTCTGAGGTGCCTGTGCAATCGCCAGCTTATACCCCGCACTTGTACCAATATAGGTGACTTCTAGAACATCCCCATTCGATTCATTGATTAAATCACGCCACCCCTCTACACCAATATCCGATGGATGCTTATACTCACGAATGGCTGAATTCATAGGTAGTTCGTGACTATTAACCTTATACGTCAGTCGATTTTTGTTTTCATAAATTTCAATTCTCACAGTATTTATCCCCCCTCCTATTCAGTCTTCTAATCTTTCGTTACCGGCGTGTTCAATAGTTCTGATAACTTTAACGACTCACTAATCACGAGACTTGCATTACCGTCTAACAGACTCTGCAACTTTTCAATACTCCGCGCAATCAAATATTGCACTTGTTTGATAACTTTGCGGGTAGCTTGCGTTGTTGAGACCGTTTGTTTCATTTTCACTGTTGCTTCCTGAATAGCCTTCAAATTTTTTTCTTTCTTATTACGCGCATTACTTAAGGTCAGCAGTGTAATAACACCACCCAGCCCCCACCCAATCGGTCCAAGCAAACCCAAGAAGGTCGTTCCTGCTGCCATGCTCCCACCACCAATCAACGCCAAAGCTGCGTTCGTGGCCGCCGCACCCGATAACGACGCAATCGCTGTTCCTGTCGATGCTACTCCAAAGGTCGATGCAAGTGCCATCGCGGCTGTTGGAGCAGCCATTCCAGCGCCTGAAACCAGGCCACTAGCGACCAACCCGCCAAAGATACCAGAACGTTTTCCAGTTGATTCTTGTGCATTCAAGGAATCTTGCATTTGCTTTTGGAGCTCACTAACCGTCACTTTAAAGCGTTGCACATTAGTTTCAAACACTTCCCAGTTCAGAACATCTATTGCTGTTGTCACAACTGGTTGTCTACGTTCAATCAGTTCAAGCTCTTCAACCGCTTGCTTTTTAAGCTCGGAAAATTCTTGTGCATCACCTAATAGGTCCTTCTGCGCACTCAGATAAATTTTCTGAATCTTTTCATATTCCTGCTGACTCTTTTTAATCTCATCACTTAATGACACATCATCACTTCCCGTTCTCCAAATAGCGATCAATCAACGCTAACAATTGACTGGTAAGCCGCCGATTTCGACATTTCGAATATACCGAGCGATAGAGTTGCTTAACCTTTCCACGACAGCTACTTAAATCTTCAATACCTATAATCTTCGCCAGAAAGTCTAGTCTAATATCAACGTCTGGCAGTTTTTCTTGGTTAGCCAGATGCAATTTACTCAAGTAAACCTTTTCCGAAGCCGTCAAGTAATCATTTTCCATTAAGCTTTGTAAAATCTCCTGACTATATGGCAACGGATCCCTGACCAAACGATAGACCATTATTTTCCCAACTTCCGCGACCTCTGCCGTGGAAATCTCTGGCGATTTCACGTCAGTCACTTGTTTGTACTGGTAAGTGCCATCGACATCAATTAATTCCCGAGCACTCCGAATATTTACTAAGGCTGGTTCCAGCCAATCGTTTTGATAAACAACTGCCTCACCCTTATGTAGAAGTGCCAACTCTGCTAACTGCTCATCAGAAAGTGCAGCTGCCTTCCCAACTAAATTACGATCATTTTCTTCGGGCATTCGCATAATAATTTTAGTGTTCGTATTCTTAATTGCTGCAATGTCCACCGAACTTGGTGACTGATCGACAATCATAAATCCTTCACCAAACGTTCGCATCTCCGCAATGGCACTCGTTAACAACTGAACTGACTTTTGTTGCATACCCGCACCTTCTGGACCTGAATCACTCGCTGAGCCTAGAATATTATGAGCTTCTTCCAAGACAGTAACATGCTTTAACGGGCTGTTCATACCATCGGCCGTATCCATACGATACTCATTCAATCGCATAATTAGAATTCCCATAAGCAATGACTTAGTTTCAGTAGACCCGACACGGCTTAAATCAATAATTGTATTTTCATCAAATAACTGCTCAAGCGGTATTTCATGACCAGTTAGAATCATGCCATTCAATCCATTTGTCAGTGATCTTACCCGTGTGACCAATGATCCGGTATAATTTCCTTTGTTCTCGGCAGAGTAATCTGAAGCCGCAATGGTCTCCTTCAAACAACTAATTAAGTCAGAAAAGTCCGGGAAAAGGTTGTTTCCATATGGATTTACGGATGTTTTCAAGTCCCAACCAGCATGCTCATATGCCATAATAACGGCATCCTTCAGTATAGCTGGCATAGCCGCATACATGGGCCAGCTCACATTAAAGATTTCAATAAGCCGATCAATATGTTCAAACACGTGGACGCCTTTAGGAAAAGCAAAGGGGTTAATTCTCAGTAACGGCGTATATTTCGGATTAGTTCCATAAACGTTGACATCATCACGGTTACCAAATACATTTTTATACTCACCCTTGGCAGGTTCAATAACACAAAACTTTATGTGCTTTTCTAACAACTGACCCAAAACAGCATACACCGTGTTAGACTTCCCAGTTCCAGTCGATCCCGTAATAAAAACATGACTTGATAAGCTAGGAATGTCTATCGAGACATTGGGTTCAAAATCTCTCGGATTTTCAGGACGCCCGGGAGCAATTTTACCCAACTGAATTTGCTGATCCTTATTTTTCTTCTGATAAGTCGCAATACTCTTTGCAAACCTAACTTGCTCAATAACCGGCACACCACTAATCGACTGACGTGGTAGCGATAAAGCCAAACCAAGCTCCTCACTACTAATAGTTGACGTTGGATCAACCACCATCGGCATATTTGTAATATCATTGAAAATAAATTCTGGATGCAGGAAATTCACGACATAGTCTTTCACTCGTTTTTCCATCAAACTTGCATCTGAATCAACATTTGCATCAGCATGCCAAACGTTAACCGCTGAGACTTGAATTCCTGTATTCTCGCCACTCATGATTGACTGGTAGGTCGCCCCAGCAATTTCGGCAGCATCCGGCTGATCTGAAAGAAAATAAGCCGCTGTTTTCCAAGCACTGGTATCGGAAAAATCATCGATTCTCTCAAATTGTTGATCTAGCCGCTTCAACATGTTTGTAATTGTTTTGTTTTCAAATTCTTGGGTCGTTGAACGATTCGTACTTTGATTGATTGACCGCGTCTTGGAATCACTGGTAGACGTCGCATGTGTGGTCCCCGTTGAATGACTATCGCTCTTGCTCGTTGACTGCGACTGGCTGGTTCCTTGCGATTCTGACTGTGTTTCCCGACTTTTCATGTCATCACTAGAAGAAAGAATATTGGTAGCCATTTGAAACACTGGAGCATTTACATCGGTAACCATCGATACAGTCGCATCTAAAGCCTGACTAACAACCTTCACCGCAGCAACCTTCTTAGCGGCCTTCACAGCTTCATCCGTTGGCCTAGACAATGACTTAGATGCTGTTATACCTGCTGATTCGCTAAGTGAATAAGACTGACTAGTTGAGTCAGAAAGACCTTCACTCGTTCCAGTCGTGGTTCCTGACGAAATTCCGGTTGATCGACCATCTCCAATATTTACTGTTAATTTTTTCACTGCAGAGAGCCGAGAATATACATTTTCATATTGCGTTCGCGTCTCGACAACTTCATCCTTGGTTAAATTTTCGGCAAGAATAACACATTGGTACAGTTCCCCTTGCATGGTGTTGATAAACTTTTCTATGCCTTGAACAAATTGTTCATTCTCGCTAACCGCTTTGTTCTTTAACTCTGGAATTCCAGATGCTATAGCAATCGACTGGTATTGCGCAAGTCTGTTTTGAATCTCTCGAATTTTAGGATTAATAACATTTGTTAACTTTGTTCCAGGAAACTGTCCGTGAATGGCTTTTCTGAGAGCTTCTGCTGTTGTGACAACTGAATTCTGTTGATCCACCTGCCGTACTCCCAGATATAAGTTGACGTGATCTGTCTCTGCATCAATGAGTAGAAACACACTGCTTTTATGTACCGCTAATGCATTAAAAACACTTGTTAGCTTTTGAGAAATATTTTCATTTGCTGTATAAACAATCTCTTCGATTTTATACATCCGAACATTCATCAACACCCCGGCATAGTCGCTCTTCTCGAAGGAGATGGGTGTCAATTTACGCAATGTTGTCAAATAGTTCTTTTCGACAACCTGTTTAACCAGATGTGTCGAAAGTTCTAGTCCCATTTGTTGCTGCTGTCTAGTTTTTACCAATAACGATTGCTCCTCACCCACAATTGGTCGCCTCACAGTTATTTGTCAGTACAATATTAGTTTTATTTTCAAAATTCAAGTACAGCATTAATAAAAGTATTTCATTTAGCGAATTCCAACTTATCCTCACAAACACATGTAATCGTTACCATTATATCAAATGATTTCACAATGTTTTGATAAAACCGCAAAAAAATAGTAGCACTTTCGAAGAAGTACTACCATCCACGCTACTTCCGCCGCAACGTCCGGTCCGGCGCATGCCCAATAAACAATGGCACCCGCTCCTCCACAACGTCACTAAATTCCAAACCATACCAGCGCTGAGGTGATAAGCTCACGCGTTGAAGGAGCAATCGACCACCAATCAGCAGTCGATCGAACGCGGGTAAATCATCTTCCGTCCCCAAATCTTGGAACTGTTGGTTGAGCATCACAAATTTAAAGTTACCGACCCGACGACCCGCTACACTGGAATAGCGTGGCGTCTGGTCCGGCAAGATTCCGGCCTTCAACAAGTCATTCACAATCTGGCGTAAGTACACGTTGACCCGCTGGGGCTTTTTGAATCCCAAATAGAGCTGCACATCCATCACGTTCTGAGTTCCCAGCGTCTCCACAGTATAACTACATTCATAAGGGGTATCCGCCTCATTGACCGTCACAAACCAATACACTGCTGCACGCTTAGGCTGCTGGTCAAGAATGGAGTACACCACTGCCCGCTTGATCTCGTAATTAGGCGCCACGTGTCCGACATACACCAAATTTGTGGCGAACGATGGCACCTGCTCATCCTGACTCAATGCCGCCAGTTGTGGTAAGAAATCCAACAATGATACATACTCGGCATCCTCGACATGTGCACTTCGACAACGATTACCGTAGTACCAGAAGACCATGATCGTTAAAATAATGACGGTAATACAGAGGGTCACGTACCCCCCGTGAACGAATTTTGCCAAACTGGCTAGTAAAAATAAGCCTTCTAGCAAACCAAATATGACCACGTACACTTGGGCCAGCACACGATGACCTTCCTGCCGCAAAAAAGCATGCAGTAGCAATGTTGTCATCAACATGGTAATTGTGATAGCTAATCCATAAGCGGCCTCCATGTGACTGGAGGTCCGGAAGAACCACACGATACTCAGTGTCACGACACATAATAGCCAATTAACTGTCGAAATATACAACTGGCTCTTTTCACTCCCAGGAAATTTAATCCGTAGCCGCGGCAACAGTTTCAGTCCGATGGCTTCATGAACCAACGTGTAGGAACCGGTAATCAACGCCTGCGAAGCAATAACCGCCGCCACAGTTGCAATGCCAATGGCAAATATCTGCCAGCCGCCCGGAACCATCGCGTAAAAGGGATTGACCGGGTGAACTGCTCCCAGCTGACTCGCGTGGTGGATCACCCACGCCCCTTGCCCCAGATAGCTCAACATAAGCATCAGGTAGACGAATGGCCAGGTCCCATAAATATTGCGTTTACCGACTTGCCCCATATCCGAGTACAGTGCCTCCGCCCCGGTGGTTGCCAGAAATACGCTCCCCAGAATAAAGATGCCTTGGCGATTGTCGGGACTGACCAGAAAGCGCAACGCATAAGTTGGAGAGAGTGCGCGCAAGATTCCCGGATCACTGAGGAGATTGTGCAGGCCCACTAGGCCAATGAAGCTAAACCACACGAGCATCAACGGACCAAACGACCAACCAATCAGCTGGGTACCCAGTCGTTGCGCGAGAAATAGGCCAACCAGAATGCCCGTCACCACTAGTAGCACCCATCCCTGGGCACTACTAAAATGTACCGCACCAAAGGTCTGGCCCTTTAATCCTTCAATTGCTGAGGTCACCGTTACTGCTGGCGTTAACGTTCCATCGGCGAGCAATGCCGCTCCCCCAATCAGTGCTGGAAAGATCAACCATTTCGCGTGATTTCGGACCAGGGCGTACAGCGCAAAGATACCGCCCTCGTGCCGGTTGTCAGCCCGCATTGCCAGCAAAATATATTTCACCGTGGTAATCAACATTAGCGTCCAAAAAATTAAGGAGATACTCCCCAACATGACTGGCGTTACCGTCGCAATCGCCCCGCGACCCGCCTGATCAACGATGGCATTCATGACATAAAGAGGTGAGGTGCCGATATCGCCGTAAACAATGCCCAGCGTAATCAACATCCCCACCCCAGTGAGTTTCTGCGTCGTTACTCGCATAAATATCGCCCCCTACAACCACCGGTGTGTGAAGACTCGGTGACGCAGTTCTCCCAGAACTAGAATCAATGCCGTGCCCGCCAGCCAAACGTAACCCATGCCCAACGAATTGGTCTGCCCGCTGAAGTGACCCGCCACGTGATTAATCCGAAAAAACGACAGTCCCAATAGGTTGAGATTGTAGTGTGCCACCCCCGACGCGTGAACGTAGGCGTAGGAACCGGAGATAATCAGCGACAGCAACCCTGCCGACACGATCATCCCACCCACGATTTCCAAACTGAGCCGTAGTACCGTCTTGCGCATGAGAATCCCCCCTTACTCTGGTATTCATCATAGCGGGATGCCTCCCCAATGCCAACTCGTCGCACTGGCTTACGGAGGTCAGTGACCGAATCGGCCTGTGGCTAAACTAATTGGGGATTGAATCGAATTTCATTCTATCGGGGCGGCCGTGCCACACAAGCGTCAAAAATGACATTGGCAGATGATTGCGAAAGAATCGTGCAAGAGGTCACTAATAATGGCGGCTGCCGATTGTCATTCTGTGGTCGACGCCCTCAAGAAATCCCTCGAAACTTTAGATGGCAGGGAGAATCGACTGCCGTTTTCTCTCGGTTGACAGTTATCTCGAATTTATTGGCTTAGAGAGGCTTTGCGAGCCTCCCCTACATCCGTGGGGAATACGCAACTTTTTTGATGCTTTGAAAAATAAAACCCATTGACTATTGAATCGGCGCTGAAGCGGCCATATAATAAGATTTATGGATCCACTTATTTTTACATAAACTTGTTATTGAGGAGAAGATTATGAAAAAGCTAGTTAAACTTATCGCCACCGTTACCCTTTTAGCGGCTGTTGGTATGGTCTCAGGCGCTGCAATTACGCAATTAGGTTTCTGGGTTGATCAAGCTAATGCTAAGACTGTTGGTGGCACTGCAATTCCTAAGTCATATAAGAAATTGGCTAAGAAGGCGGTACATGTCAGCAAGGGGTCTATGTATTCATCTGCTAAGTTAACTAAGGTTACGCATAAGGCTAAGAATTATAAGCACACGACCTTCTATCGCACAAAGCAAGCTAAGGTTGTTAAAGCTAATAAGAAGACTGCTGTTTATAACTATATTAAATCAAGCAATGGTAAGACTAAGGGCTGGATTTGGCATGGTTATGTGAAGAATGGTAAGGCACCTAAGGCTAAGGCAACTAGTAAGAAGACAAGTGCTGTAGCTACGAGCTCAAAAACTAGCACCGGAACAAGTTCTTCGGTAAGCTCAAGTAATAAGATTAGTAAGAGTAAGCTGAAGCAACTAAGCACATCTGTCGATGGCAAGCCCAGCTCTCTTAATAATTGGTTAATTAATCCTGGTAAAAAAGGTTCTGGGGCGCTTACCGATTCTAAGGGCTATCTAAAACCTGCTAAGGGCACTAAGTTTTCTAGTCTTGGGTCTGGAGCCATTGTTGGCACACTAAGTAATGGACATCGTATGATGGGACAAACACAACATCCTTCTAAGTATCTGGAAGTTATTCCAGGTATGCACAGCAATTCCGAAAGTTTTACAAATAACTCTGGACATTGGGTTGCTTATTATATTTCAGGTAATGGTTTAAATGGTCATGGAACTGCTGCGGATAAACATATTGGTTTTAAGTATTTTAGTGGTATGGATCAAGGCCTAATTGCTTCCTTTAATGGAATTTGGTTAGGTATGAACGCTAGTCCTGATAGCACACTTTATAATTGGAATTCTAAAATTTTATTAATTAATAAGAAAGCTGCCCAAGCAAAATTCTATTAAAAATGATTTTGTTTTCTAAATACACTTATTATGAAAAGATAATCAAATTTGATTATCTTTTTTTATGACGAATTGTCAAATCAAGTGCAACGATTGGCCAAAGAAAACTTCTGCTGGTGTCTTCCAGCTCAAACCCTTGCGTGGACGGTTATTTAGTTCTTAAACGAACTGGGCGATTTCTATATCGTTAAGCTCATCCAAGTCTGTTCCTTTGGGGAAGTACTTGCGAATCAAGCCGTTGGTGTTTTCATTAGTTCCTCGCCGTTGAGGGGCATGTGGATCTGGAAAGAATACGGGGATTTTGAGTTCTTTCATCAACTCGTGATACTTCGCAAATTCAATTCCGCGGTCCGGTGTAAAAGTCTTAACTCGCTTAGGTGTGACTTCGGTGAAAAGGTTGAGAATAGCTTGAAAAACGAATTGCGAATTGGCTTTAGGGACACGTTGACATAAAAGAAACTTGGACTTGCGATCGACTATGGTCACCAACGCCGATCGGCCAGTTTTACCACGAACAGTATCTCCTTCCCAATGGCCAAACCGGCTACGATTCTCAGCTGAGACTGGTCGTTCATGGATTGAAGGCGCATCGTTAAACCGTCCTCGACGTTCATTGGCAGTTCCCTTAGTCTTACGCGTCTTGCCACGATGACGCAGTTTCCGAGCGATTCCACGAGCATTACGACTCTTTAAAGGAACACCAAGATTATCATGTTCAATACCACGATAGATGGTGTTGTAGCTAATCGTCCAGTGACTATTTTCGTGAGCCAATCGCCCTGAAATTTGTTCAGGTGACCAATGAAGTTTAACGAGTTTCTTAACCACAAAGTCTTGTAGGTCCAAGTTGCTTAAGATCCTTGAACGACGGCTCTTTAATCGTCGCTTCTGGTAGTTTTCTTGCGCTTGAACCGCCGAATTGCTATTGCGCCTGATTTCCTTGAAACAGTAGCTTTTGAACAGCCAATTAAGGCCGCCATTTCTTGAAGGGTCTGTTTTAAATTCAGTCCAACGAGTATGATTTCACGTTCTTTTAGGATAAGATGTCTGTATAGGCTCATAGCTTGAATTCTCCTTGTAAGTGGTGTTGTGGTGATTCCATTTTACAAGGACTCAGGCTATGAGTCTTCTTTTATTTTTCTGACTACTGTTGCACTTCAATTGTAAATTCGTCCTAAATTATTTAGATCCAGATCCGGCTGACTGACTTTTTGCTTATCGCTGATCTGGCTGAACCTGATGCCAATTTGTGATTCGAGTTCATTCATCATAAGCATTAGATATTCGCGATTAAGTTTATTGATGCGCGTACCCCAGTTATTAACGATTGTATCCACGTTGACCGTCAGACCATTACCGTTGATCATCAAATTCCCTGATTTTGCGATCAGGTTCACAGGCTTAAAGTTACCCTACCCAGCATCACACAAGCCATAGTTTCCCCTACACCTGTGGGGAATACCTTATCCGGTACTGCCGCCCGGTGACAACGAAAGGATCACCCCCACACCTGTGGGGAATACCCCACTACCTGGGGCACGTGCCGACGTGGAAAGGGATCACCCCCACACCTGTGGGGAATACGCGGCAGTCAAAGGCGATATGCCAGACTACCCAGGATCACCCCCACACCTGTGGGGAATACCAGAATGGACAGCGCTTGATTTGCCAGATCACGGGATCACCCCCACACCTGTGGGGAATACGTACTCCAGTGATCTGTGGCAGTACACCGATCAGGATCACCCCCACACCTGTGGGGAATACCTGACATGACGGTTGATGAATTTGAGCTGGCTGGGATCACCCCCACACCTGTGGGGAATACCAACGAACCGGGGGAGCTTGGGCCGGACCACGGGGATCACCCCCACACCTGTGGGGAATACCCGACTAAGCGCGCCGCGATCCGTAACAAATTGGGATCACCCCCACACCTGTGGGGAATACACTTGCGCACCATCGTGCCCGGATCACTGACGAGGATCACCCCCACACCTGTGGGGAATACCAAGATTCTATCGCCAATGGTAAGCCCACCCTGGGATCACCCCCACACCTGTGGGGAATACAGTTTTCAGTATGTGATTGAAGCGCCAATCACAGGATCACCCCCACACCTGTGGGGAATACGTATAACTACCGTTGTCAGTGGTGTCGATGACGGGATCACCCCCACACCTGTGGGGAATACTGACGTACACTGGTACTGTTTGTGACATTTCTAGGATCACCCCCACACCTGTGGGGAATACAATCGAGTTATTTTACAGGAACTGATAATTATAGGATCACCCCCACACCTGTGGGGAATACTGTACTCAGTAGCAGTAGATTCCAGTGGTAACGGGATCACCCCCACACCTGTGGGGAATACTTCTTTGCTAATTCATAGGCAGTCATCACGGAAGGATCACCCCCACACCTGTGGGGAATACCCAGCTACGGTAAAAAAGGTGCATGAGCCGATTGGGATCACCCCCACACCTGTGGGGAATACTATCGTTGCTATAGAAGTCATTTGATGAAAGCAGGATCACCCCCACACCTGTGGGGAATACCCGGATAACTGTTTGGAATTTCGTACGCTGTAGGGATCACCCCCACACCTGTGGGGAATACTCTAAAGACAGCATGGCTGGCTTTCAAAGTGAGGGATCACCCCCACACCTGTGGGGAATACTCTTTGGTGATATATGGGTTACCAGTTGTCTTGGGATCACCCCCACACCTGTGGGGAATACACTAAACAAACGCTGTCAGACCGGCATTCTATTTTTCAAAAAGTGCCGTTTTCCTTTAGTTTGCTCGCCAACTCAAAAGTCGCTTCTGCATCTGATAATGAATGATGGGGGTGCCGATTTTCTACATCGTACTCAGCTAGAACAGTTTCCAATCGGTAGTTATCCAGAAACTTATTTGATTTCTTAACTAGTGGCATCAGATCTATCATCCGATTCACCAAATCTTTCTGATTAACTTCTCTAGCGGCATTAGTCAAAAAGGCCTCATCAAAGTGCAAGTTATACCCGACAATTGGCGCCTTTGCTATGAAATCTTGCAATTGCTGTAACCCAACTGCCAGGCTAACTCCTTGCTCAGCCAACATCGCGTCCGTAATATTCGTCAGGGTCACAATCTTGGGTGGAATCGTTTGCCTAATCTGAATCAATTGATCGTACTTTTGCAATTGTTGATTAGGCCCTTGCTTCACTGCACCAATCGAGATGATTTCATCTTTGACGGGATCCAATCCAGTCGTTTCCAAATCAAGACTAACTGCTGTCAGCTGAGCCGACCTATGGCGGTGGCCCGTTGACTTTCCTGTCATGACTTTGGCTCGATGAAACTTAGCGGCATCACTGAACCCAGGTTGCACACGACCCACGGACTCTTTCAAATGCATCATGAGCGGAATCCCATCGAAGTCGATCACCTGGCGATCTTTGCGCGTTGTTCTGAATTGATAGCCCACTTCATTGCTGGTGTTATAGACCATTGTCGCCTCACCACGCCCGATATTCGCCATGATGCGCTCCCATAAGGCATCGCGAACACGCGCACTCACATTACCAACATAGACACCCGTTTGAATTTCCTGATACCACTTGGTCAAATCACCTTTCAAGGATTGGGGGACCTTCGTTAGTGTAATGACAATCATCGGCTGCCATCCTCTTGTAGCTCATGGTATTGAACGCCAAACTTTTGCAAGCCCAACCGATCATCCCAAAGGCTCACGACATCGGCCTCACCAGCATCATCCGTCATTCCCAAAAGGCTCTTCAAGTCCTTCACCATCCGAATCAACAGCTTGCCGTCAACGAACGCATCACGCATGGCTCGACGCGTCTCGGAACCAATATCTGAATCTTCCGCATACTTCTCAGTCACACTAAACGCCACCGGAATGGAGTATTCGGCCTTATACAAGTCTGCAAAATCATAAACGAACGATAAATCATGCCCGGTATGTACAAATCCTAACCCAGCAGACGCACCCAGAGCAGAAATCACACTGTAACTCAGCCCGTACAACGCCTGGTGGGCCGCCGTTAATGCCTTGTTAATGGGTGAGCCCGCCTCAAAATCATCTGGATCATACGTCCGTCGCTCCCAAGCAACCCCGGTCCGTTGTGACTCGTCCAGGTAGACCTGGCGCACCCGCGCACCCTCTTTTCCCCGCAATTGCTGCATAGTGAGCTGAGAAACGTCGTCTTGTGGGAACCGCATTTGATACATTTTACGGGCAACCATTAATCGTGAACGCTTATTAGAAACTAGCTTGGCTTGCGCCTCCAAGAGCGTCGATGAGTGATTCAATGCGCGACCATAGGCATACTGCCGCACACCGCGTTCACCGACCCACACAACACCTAGTCCTGCCTCACCAATCAATTCCATTGCGCGGTGGGTGACATCTACGCCCGGACCCAACATGAGCACACTCAGCATGGCCGCGGGAACGCAGACAATCCCTTGTTCGTCTAGAACTTGAATGGCACTGTCCTGTCGACTTAACTTGGCATGTTCCAGGTACAGGAAGGTGATCCGATCACGTACCCGGCCGAGTTCATAGCGTTCAGGCTTCTTGGCACCAGCTTGTTTTTTTGCCATTGTTACGCCTCCGGAATAACCGTCATCAATCCCATGCCAAAGGCCTTTTCGCGGCCAATTCCCTGCGTTAAGGTCTGCTTGAAAGCTGACACATCACTAATTCGTAGTAGGCCTTCAAAGGTGACCCGACTCAGTCGCACGGTCCCCTTTCGGCCACCCTTACGGTGCAGCACCGGCCATTCTCGACCGACAATGTCAAAAGCCCAAGTTGGGTCATCAGTTGGCGCTTCAACAACCGTCTGCTGAATCAGTTGGAAGCCGGACTTTTCTGCCCGGTCAACCAACCATTGTCGCTGCCGTTCAATCGTAATGTGTGGCATGACACGCCCCTGCCGCGCGCCTGGCTTGGTAATCGTGTGCGTGGGGTTGGCTGTCAATCGAAATCGTAACATCTGGCCGTCTTGCAGACCGGCTAAGAGCTGATCATACGACTTAGTCATCACAGTTCCTACCACACCATATGTTGCCAGCTTCTCAGCAACGGGCTGCTCCTCACTCAAAACGAGTAGGTACCGCTTACCACCCAGCTGATCAATACGCCACAAATGTCGCTTGCGCTGTCCCGCTTCAATCTCTGCAGGGAAACTCTGTTCAACCCAGTTGTGGTAGGCGCCCAGATGCGTTAAGTCTCTCGTCTTGGCACGGTTGTTACTGTCAATTTCTACTCTTGATAAGTACATACTTACTCCTTTCCGAGAGCAGCCATCGCATCATGCTGCGTATCTAAGTCACTACTCTGTGTTTTTAGGTTACCCACCTCAACCTCGGTCGTCGCAATTGCCCGAAAACTGTATCGCCGATGACGTTGATCAAAGGATTCCACACGGTCCTTGACTAACGCACCACGACTGCCAGCAATCAGATCAGCGTCAGCAATAATGTCCAGCTTTTGGGGATGCTGCCTACGCTGGTACCAAGGTGCCGCTTGCCAGACCAACTGTTGGAGGACCACAACGGGGGTCTCCTCTGAAAACTCTTGAAGTTGCAGGGGACCCGCGGGCGCATTAGAGCGTCGACCCAGGAATAATTGGAATTTAGGATGCTTAAGTGCAAATTTAATGGCGTCAACCAAAGACTCATCCGCACTGCTCAACGCGACCACAAAAACAGCATCTTGAATATAGTCCCGATACGTAATCTTACGCGTCCCTTGTTTCCACTCCACCGTTTGAAAATCCGTTAGACCTCGCCCAACTTGATCAATCCTAACAGCGAAACCTAACGCATTTAAGTTCGAAATCCGGGGATCCGTCCGTCGATACCCCAAAGCAGCTGCCACCATCCCAATGACCGCACTTTTGGTTGGATAATCATTGGTTGTCCGCCGTGCAAACGACGCCTCATTTCCATAGGATTGCAGGGGGGCAGTTAATTTAATCGTCAGTGTTTTCATCCTGAACCACCTTTGCTAACTCCTCCGTAACTTTTTCTAGGAGTTCTGATAGATTAGCCACGTTATCACCAATCGTTGAATCTGCCTTACCTAATACGAGAGTGATAATGGGTTGATCGACATACTCCTGCGTCCGCACGTATTCATCCTCGAGTCGTTTAATGGATGGTGCAACGTAACCCTCATCGGAATTAACTGGATTTTCGAAAGCCGAGACCAGGTTAACCGGTGTGTCTGTCCGAATCGTGACCATCACATAGTTAGGCAACGTCTTGTTAGCAAAAGTATTCTGCTTCCCGGTGGGCATTGAGAGTAAAAAGTCCTTGATAAAATCAGCAGCGCCCTTAATGGCATCCGTTCCATTTAAGTTGTGTACCAACTCGTTCATATTTAAATTAGCGTATCGATAAAGCGTGGCAGAGTTAAAATCAATTGTTCCAAGCATTGCTGCGCCAGTGGTATCGTCCTTTTGTTCATCGTCCAGTGCCGTGAAGTAATCATACTCTGGCACAACTTCATGAGTTGAGACCGCGTGAGCCACTTGGGCTGAAGCGTCCACGTTCAATTCGGGATTGTCGGCGACCATGCGACCAAACAGGGCAAGGTCTAAGGATTGATCCCCTTTCAAAACCTTCTTGACTTCCTTTTTATCCAGCGTTTCATTGTCAAGAGCATACTGGGCTAACTTGCTGATTTGGCCGCGACTGACCAGTAGTAGTGCCCCGGTTTCGTGATCTTTATTCAACTTAATTCCTGCGGCTGCAAAAATATCACTGGCTTTAGCCATTGCTGCGTCGTCATCTAAAGAAGAATCGCGCACCTGTAGTTCCTTGGCCAACAAGGTTGCAGCCGTTTTGGTTCTTGTTCCTGCCGAAATATTATCCTGCTTGAACACATCCCGGACAGCCTTTTTCCAGCTTTGAGAAGAGACTCGAGCCCGAGCAACCCCACCATAAAGCGCCGTCTTAGGGGCACCAGTATCGTCTCGGTTGATATTTGAGGATGGAACCGTCTGTAACACACTTAAGTCAACGTATAAGTTATTAGTCATTAGTTTTTCTCTCCTTCTGTTTGCGCATCTGCTTGCTTAACTGAGAAATATTGTTGTCCCCAACGTAACCGAATACGGCTCGCCTGTTCATAACTGCCCTGTAACCAGTACAAATCCTGAGCTAACGCGGCAAAATCAATCTTCTGTAACCCACTGTTGGCCTTCAAAATACTGACTAGATGGGTGAGTCCATTGATCACGCCGGTCACGTTTGTCGTCGCTAACAGCGGTTGAACGCGCCGATCCGTGGCAATACGGAGGTCGTCATTTCCCCGTAGATTCCCTAGGGCACCAAACAAGGTCACCCCTTCAGCATCCTTCCCCCAAGCCGGGGCATAGACCGGCGACTCGTTGTTTCCCTGCTGATAAATCGCGTAGAAGCGGATTGCGGTGTACACAGCGACTTCTTCCGACGTCGGTACGCCATCCTCCCTCTGAGAAAGTTGATATTCGTCTAAGTTTGCCATCAAAATTGGCCAGACTGCTTGTGCGCGCTGGCTAGTAATCGTTGGAGCATTTCTTAGGCCTGCTAGGATGGCTTTATCAGGATGGCCCTCACGGTATAACGTTTGGATAATCCGACCAGTAGCGGTTTTAAGTTCATTTGACATAAGTCCTTATCACTCCTTTTTTAGCTCAAGATGTTTGCCGACGTTGTACATGAGGTGGTTCTTCGCCGTGAAAATATTCAAGGGGCCGTGCTTTTCTGTGGCAATGCCTTTAATATCTCGCGGTGAGCTAGACGCCATCACTTCATCCGCCGCCTTTACAACAATTTTTCGTAATGCGTCCTTCCACAAGTTAATTTTGGCGTCCCGGTCATCCTGACTGCTTAGCTCTGCCAGCCAAGCCTTGAAGGGCGCATTCAATTGTTCATAGAACTGGGCGCTCATCCCGCTTGCAAACGGTCGAACATCCAGGTTACGAATCGTCCCAATGTCACTCGCAAAGTGATAAAAGTCAGTGCCAATGGTCTGTGTGACTGCAATTGCGTCTTCAATCCGCACTGGCCACCGCTCTGCAAGTTTTTTATCAAATAGCACATCTGCTTGGAGCCGCATATCATCCACGACTTCTACCGCCGGAGACTGTGACGTGGCATTGCCATCACTAATCAACGCAATCGAATTCAAAAGTAACGGCGCGTCGGCAGCAATTAACTGATTTTCTTCCAGTGTTCGTAACCAAATCACAATTCCTGGCTCATGCATCTCGTCTTCCTTGTGAACCTTAACGTACTGCCCGAAATTACGCCACATGGCGATGCCGAGCGAACGCAGCCCTTTGACTGCCGGCCGATACTCACTTGTTTTTTTGTCGAAGCGCCAGGTCGTCATCGGCTCAATCAACGCATTTTCGTAGCCAAACATGGGGATCCCCGCACTGAAAATCTGAGGTCGTCCATCCTGCCACTCAATATGTAAGATTCGGGACCAAGCTGTATATAATTCCGCCAAATTATCTGGTAGGATCTGCGCTGACCGTTCAGCCACGTACGCCCGAATCGATTTGGCCTCCCAAACTGGCTTTTGCAGGGCGCACGCAGCATCCTCTTGGCGCTTATCAACCAACACCAGATTCAACAGCAACGTTTCGAAGAGCGTACTTCCTTCAACGAAAACCGGATTAGTACGATAAATCCAGCCGGCCGAATTGGAAAATTTTTCCTCAGTCACCACTTTGGTTTTATCCGTCACTCCCGTGTAGTTTTGGTAGGTAATCACCCAACGAACTAATTCGGCCAAGGAAACCTCATTCTTAGCCTCTCCCGTCTTGGGGGCAAAGATGGCTGGCGAGTTTCCACTCTCCGACACGCGTCGATTCATCTGCTTAACCAAGACCTGGCCTTTGCCAGCCGCAACCCGCTTATTCTGAGGAACCAACGCATCGTAGTCCTCAGCCGTTGCTTGATAGAAAGGCCGTTCACCAAAGAACGCAAAGTCTTGCGCATGCTCTGTCAGGTAATCAGTCACTACCTGTGAAAAATTTTTGGCCTGGTAGAGCTGGTGCCAAGTCGTGAACAGGGTATCCTGCCCCTCCTCGTCATAGATGTCTTGATCAATCTCTAATGGTGCTGAGGACTCGGTGCTCGGTGCCAACCATGGATACAGCTTTCCCGTTGTATCCACACGCGAATAGACGGTTGTCAAAATGGCTAACAGTAGTCGTAGTATTGCCAAATCCTGACTGCGCATGTCCCCAGCCAATTGCCGATAATGCGGTGCATGTTTAAATAAGTCGATCAAAGACACTGTTTCTTCCCGATTCGTCTCAGTCGCAAACACTTTAATCCAAGGATCTGTCGTCAAGTTAAATCTTTCATTGTCCACCATTATCACCTTCCTTTACATATTTAAGACCCAGCTTTGACTCATAGGTGAGCTGCCACCCAGCGAAGTTCACTGCGTTGTTTTCATCCAATGGCAATGCTAGTGCCCCCTTCAACCAAACGTTATTTTGCCAATCCAAGAAGTAACGGCTTGTTAGCTTCTCTAGTTGTCTAATAACTTGGTCGATTTCATACGCCGGCGTGATTGCTGCCGGGATACGAATAATCTGCTGGGCAATCTCCTTTGGCTGAACCGCACTCAGAGGCCGGCCATCCAATAGAAAGTTGCCGTTACCCGTATGCTGAACCAAGATAACTTCTACTGTCTCCTGAATATCACGAACAGCGGCACCCGCCTTCTGCTCGTCCTGGTCGACGTTACCCAGGTCACGGCCCAACCAGTCGTGAATCGTTTTCCCGGGTCTTAACTTTGGATCAGCGATTTGAAAGACGCCTGCTTTCTTTACTTCACAAGCCAAATCCTGGGTAAACTTGGACTTAGCTGTCGTGATGTCAGGAACGTTCTCATCCGTCTTCGAATCATAGACTTCCTGAACTAACGGTGAAATATCAGTCGGCAAGGTCATTTCATCTGGCAAGAAGTGGTCCGTCTTCATGAGTAAGTATTTTCCGTAAACTTTTTCAGAGCCCGCCTCATACTCATTAGGCCCTGTAATTCCCATAACAAAGACTTGCGCTGCTTGCAGTGATTTTGGCCGGTCAATTTGATGACGATGTAGCCGACCGGCTCGCTGAAGGATCAGGTCCATAGGGGCAATATCCGTGTATAACACATCAAAATCAATATCTAGCGACTGTTCCAGCACCTGAGTTCCAATGACAATCAATTTGTCCGGTCGCTTACCATGCTTGCCAATGGCCGCTTGTAACTTGGTTTCTTGAGCCATTCGATCAGTCGCAAGAAAGGCCGAATGCAAAACCATTAAGTCGACATCTGCTGGAACCAACTCGGCTAAAGCTTGAGCACGCTTAACCGTGTTGACAATAATTCCGGCAACCCCACCATCGTCCAATTGGTGAAGCACGTGCGTGATAAGCTCATCATTGGCGATGTTCAGCCGCTGGACTCGTAACCTGGTTGGCTGTTGGTCACTTTGACCTGGAAATGATGTAACTTGCTTAAGTTGCAGTCCGTCAAGGAGACTAAGTAAAGGATAGGCTTGCGTATTCTCCCAATCCTTGGGTGCATCAAGTTGGCGTCGATAAGCCATGCCGTATTTACCTTTCAAGTAGGCCACCAATAGCTCTTGGCGTTTGTCCTTAGGTAAGGTCGCAGACAAGATCACGATGGGCACGTGGTAGGCCCCCAACCACTCAATCGCCTTGTAAAGATACTGATTCATATAGGCATCATAGGCGTGGACCTCGTCGATCACCACGACCTTCCCACTGAAACCCAGGTGTCGTAAGAAAAGATGCTTTTGCTTCAATCCCATAAGCAGGAAGTTATCAATCGTTCCCACGGTAAATTTTGTCAGAATTGATTTTTTTCCTGAAAACCAGCCATTGACCACCACTTCACCAGATTTATCATCATCATAAATATTTGCAGCATTCGGTAACGCCTGGTATTGTTTATTGAACTGAGACTTCCCGTGCATTAGCCGGATTTGGAAATTCTCGTCCTGTGACTTTGCTAGAAAGGCCAACCAATCGTCCACTCGATCAAACATTGCATTCGTCGTGGCCTGCGTTGGGAGTCCCATAAATAGCCCATCCCTGCCCGTAATATAGGCCAATTGTTCAGTGGCCAGCAAAGCAATCTCGGTCTTGCCTAATCCCATCGGCGCCTCGATAATCACCATTCCCGGGTCTGTCGCCATCCCAATTGCCTGGGTCATAGCCGCCTGAACGGGTCGTGGTTGGAAGCCCCAGCGCTTTTTGTAGGGATCTTGTTTGGGATCCGTCAAGTCTATCCGCTGCGGATTCCACTCACCGCCAGCGTCCCAGGCAAGCATCGCCTGTTGGTACCGGTGAGATGGCTCAATATCTTCCCAGGATTGATCTAATGGAAGCAATGGAAAGAGTGGCGTCTGTTGCTCTTGATCTAGATATTCACTGGACGCCAACCAATCGGCCATAATCAACAAGCCTTCCAAAATAACAGCCTGTGGTTGGGTGACATCAGGAATTTCTTCAACTGATTGATATCCGGCGGACGCTAAACCGTAATTGAAAAGTTCTCTTTGCACCCGTTTCCACGGGGCCTGAAGTTCAGGTCGATTGTCGCTTTGGTAGTAATTGGCTGTATAATTTGCAATCTGACCAACCGGAATCTTTCCCGCAGGCTTACCGTGGTGACCCCCAATGATGGCGCCGATTGAAGCAGGAACCCCGAAGCCTTCGAGAATCGCTTCACCCGCTAAAGCGTGAGGAGATTCTCGCGCTGATGCGAGATGTAAGCTTTCAAAATCATTAAATCCCGACCGAGCCAACCGAGAGCTTAAATACTCATCAAGACTAGCATCACGATTGTAGGATTCTTTGGCCTGAAACGCTGCAGTTCCCTTACCCTCATCATGAGCAAATCCGATGAATTTAACTAGGTGCTGGGTCTCCGTCTCCGTCAAAGCTCCTTGTAATAGTGTGCGCTGACCTGGGCTTAACCATTGGTTGTAGAGATAGTTAATGACATTTTGTGTGTCCACCAAATGAGCGATTAAAGGCAGCCACTCCTGCTTCCCGTCTTCTGAGCGTTTCTTGGCCCATAAGGATGAGGCTTGCTTAGAAAGTTCCATTGTGATATCTCCCTTGTATTAGTTTCAAGAACAGCTCATTGATCCCAATTGTAATTTTAGCTTTAATCTTTCCGTAAGCGTATTCATTTGCTTGTTGAATCATATCATTTGGAAACTTTTTCTTTACAGGGCTTCAGGGACAACGATGTCACACAAAACGAAGTCGCACGCCTTATGTCAGCATAACTGAGGTGACTTCTCCTTCCAATACAGTTTTTTACAAAAATCACCCCCACACATTGTAGGGAACACTGATCGAATTCAAAATTCCCTTCACTCATCATTGGATCACCCTCACTCGCTTCATCTGTGAGGAATAACTTAATAATACATCAACATGATAAGTGACGTCTATATATTTTTGAACTTATTTGAAATAGTTTTAACGTTAAACATTTTTTGTCAGACAAACTGGTGGATGACAGAAGCACTGATCTCACTGCAGCAAGTACACAGTAAAATTATCGTTAAGTTTGGTTATATATTTGGGTGACACTGGGCAGTTGTATCTTGTGGAGGCTATTTCTAAAGAATAACTGAGTAGTTTCAGTTTCACAATGGAAGAATTGTATCAATTCTGTAAACGAGACAAGAAATAATATTGTCAGCTAATAATTTCGAAGTAAACTAATCATGCTAAAAAATATACAAAAGCCCCCCAACTTTACGTTAAGGGGCTCAAGTGTTAAAAGGCATTTCTCGCCATCTTACTTTGACTCTAATTGGGATTCCCTCCACACCTGCAGAAAATACTACCAGATATATAAAGAGGCCACTTCAATTAAGAAGTAGCCTCACCACTTTACCGCACCTGAAGATGCGAACTTGTGGGAGCCGCTATGCCGGCTCTCACTTTCTTTCATCTCTAACTATACGGGATTCGGCAGGTAATGCAAGAAATAAGTCTAAAAAATGTAAATGTGGGTATTCCCACACCTGTGGGGAATACATGTCAAGAACAATACTGATAAAACCGTAGATAGTATCACTCCCACACCTGTGGGGAATACTAGAGCTACCAGCTGCGCATGAGTACCCGTCAGGGATCACCCCCACACCTGTGGGGAATACGATGTCTCCAAATGTCCAACAACAATTGGACTGGGATCACCCCCACACCTGTGGGGAATACCAGAATTTAGAATTTTTAAGACGAGAATTGATAGGATCACCCCCACACCTGTGGGGAATACATGTACGTCAATTCGTACGCTCGGCCAGTGTTAGGATCACCCCCACACCTGTGGGGAATACGCTCATGGTTGAATACGATGTTCAGCGAATTAAGGATCACCCCCACACCTGTGGGGAATACTTTCCGTTAACTCCAAAGCAGATGCAAACGTTAGGATCACCCCCACACCTGTGGGGAATACCCCTTGATCTGCCAGTACGAACCACGGTGCTTAGGATCACCCCCACACCTGTGGGGAATACTTGACGGTGAGATTTCGTTTACTGACGGTAAGAGGATCACCCCCACACCTGTGGGGAATACACATCTCCAAGCATCAGAAGGCCATCCAAAACAGGATCACCCCCACACCTGTGGGGAATACCATGCCGAAGTATCCTTGGTCGGACACATCTTAGGATCACCCCCACACCTGTGGGGAATACTAATTGGTGGAGTTCACTCTGGTCAATGGTTGAGGATCACCCCCACACCTGTGGGGAATACTTTACTTGGGCTGAAAAAGGTCCCCGGTTGTAAGGATCACCCCCACACCTGTGGGGAATACACTAAACAAACGCTGTTACACCGGCATTCTATTTTTCATAAAGTGCCGTTTTCCTTTAGTTTGCTTCTTCAGCATACCTCAGGAGTCCGCAATTGACAATCGATAAGCAATACCTCGAAACCGATAGCCAACTTTAATTCTGAAAGTGATCTTACACTACAAATTTTAAAAGTAGCCTTACCACCAGAGGCCTAGCGAAACGCACAGTAGTAAGATTAGTACAAGTCATGTTATCAGTACCAGAAAATCATCGTTGCTCCCCTATACAGAACTCAAACGACAAAAAAGTCGCCCGCCATTCCTACGAATGGGCGGACGACTTTCAAATCTAAGAAACTCCGGCTTGCTAAGCAATTTCTCTGAATCTCTTTATTAGCATCTCTTAAACTCTAGAAACAACTATACACGATAATTCAACGTTCGTCAAGCTTTATTTTTATTTCTTCTCACAATTGCCCGATTGATCTCGGCCACCCGTAAATGCTGATTCAGCGCCACGACGGCCCAGACGCCCACATAAATGAGCACGTACGACACTAGAAAGCCAACGATTGGGAATTGCTCCCCGCTGACATACACCTGCCGGCCAACAACTAAGAGCAACGTTCCCACAAAGTGAATGCTTAACGCGCCGAGAAAATTCAGCCGCTCTGAGTCAAAAATCATACTGATTAAGCCAATCGCGGCACTCATCACTAACAAACTACCAATTGCCGGTAGACCGGTCGCGGCATAGCTCGGTTTAATCGCCATCATGACAAGATAGGCGACAGCCCCATAACCAGCGCCACGCATGGCATAACGCAACCCCTTATTCACCCTGATCACCTCCTAGATTCCTAATCGCTGCATCAACAGCTTCACGTATTTTCGACTGACCGCCGTCTTGAGCTGATTCGTTAGCGCCGCCGTCATATTGCCCGAAAAACTATCCTCCAGCGATACCAAGTGATCTAAGTTTAAAACGCTATGCTTTGACACCTGAACAAAGTCAGGACTAGCCAACCGTTCAACCAAGTGGCGTAAGGTCTCCCGGGTCTCCACGACCCCATCTGCCGTAAAGACCATGAGCGTCGCCGCTTGTACCTCAGCTAAAATAATAGTGGTGGTCTTCACCATCACGAGTCGATCTGGCGTTTTGATAGGAATAATTCCTGGCTGTCGCACCTGAAAATGATCCAGATAATCCTGCAAAGCCGTCACCTGACCAGCCTGATCAGCCGCTTGGATAATCACCAACGGATCCGTTGATGGAATTTCCGAATGCTGTTCAAATCGTTGATGCACGCCGATCCCCCCGTTTTATTTACCGTTCACGCACGAGTCGCCGGTGTTGCCGTGCCTTTGACCAAAGCGGGACCAGCACCACGACTAGCGCACAGATAAAGATTACTCCCATTATATGGTATGTCGTGCTCTGACTCAACAATGTCGACCATTCCAAGCGGATCCCCATGAATTTTTCAAAGTGACTTCTGCCACCTGGATTGCCCTTAAAAATGGTCGTCAGGTGATCATCCATTAAATATTGGCGGTACAGCGCCGCAACATAACTTCCCGGTATCGCCTTTACCAGTAATTGCGCAGAGGTTGGCAACGTCCCAATCGGAACGTAGGTACCCACTAAGAATCCTGCGGCCGTTCCGACGATGCTCCCCAATTTACTTAAATTTGTCACCGAATGCACGTGCTGGATAATGAGTGCGTTGATGACCGTTGCCAATAACGAACTGCTAATCATCAGCGAGCAGACGTCGATCGTTTGCATCCAAGTCACAGACAGATTGTCAGTCACGTGGAAGTAGCCCAGCATGATGGCAAACATCGCGACTTGCATGAGTACCCCAATCAATGCCGCACTAACCAAATAGCTCAGTTGCAAGCGTTGTGGTCCTGCATCCGTTAACTGGAGATCCTGATCGACATGTCGTTCCCGATCAATCGTTTGCTGAGCCAAACTACTTAGCGTTGTCGTAATGCCCGTAATCGCAAGTGTTCCCCCAATCAGCCAGGTATCTAATAGGGTCGTTGCGTGTGGCACGTGTTCCCAGCTCGCCAACATGTTTTGCTTCAAAAACACGATATACAACACAAATGAGATGAGTGCTCCCATTAGAGAAAAGAACACGCCACTCCAGTTTCGGAAATACAACAGTAAGTTCCGCTTAATCATTGCCAACATTTTAGCGCATCCCCTTTCCCGTCAAAGCTAAGAAGGCATCATCCATTGTTCCCGGTCGAAACTCAAAGTCCGTAATCAGCGCACGATTCGCTAGCAAAATAGCCAGTGCGTCTTGGGCCGTGCCCACCTGAAATGTTAGCTGATTTTTAGTCACGGCAATCGGAGCCAAATTAATTTTTTCTCGCAACTGCGGGATGTTCTGGGCCTGTAGCCGGAGCACATCCGCGGCGTATGTCGCTTTGATTTCCGCCGCGGTTCCGGACGCAATGAGCTGACCGTGGTCCACGATGTAAACACAGTCCGCCGAATCAGCTTCATCCAGATAGTGGGTCGTCAACACAACGGTCAATTGCCGCTCAGCCTGCAAGTGCCGCAGAAGCGTCCAAATTGCCGTGCGCGTCTGAATGTCCAGCCCGGTCGTGGGTTCGTCCAAGAATAAAATATCCGGATCATTCAGCAGCGCTCGCGCGATATCTACCCGGCGCTTCTGGCCTCCCGACAGCGTCTCGTAACGTTGCTTGATAAATTCGGTCAGTCCCAACTGCTGGCTAACCACCGCTACCTTGTCACGCGCAACGTGGTGATATTGTTTCGCCCGAATCTGTAAATTTTCTTGAACCGTTAACGCACCATCCAAAACACTACTTTGAAAAACGACGCCCACCTTAGTCCGGGCCTGATAGATCACCTTCCCAGCTGTTGGCGTCAGCAACCCAATCAACATATTCATGGTAGTCGATTTCCCCGCACCGTTGGGGCCCAGTAACGCCGTAAAACTGCCCTGCTTAATTTGTAAATTTAATCCATTGACCGCCACGTGATCCCCATAAGTCTTGGTCAACTGCTTGGCTTCTAATAACATCTCGCTCATCTCCTATAACTGTGAGACTACGCTGAATTTGCCAAATCGTCACAAGATTCAGGATGAGTGGCAGAATTTGCGGAGTAAGTGGTCGCCAGTGACTGCTAAAATTCGTGCTATCTGGATAATATCACCCCAACCGGGACGCGATGACGGCACTTAAAAAGCGTACCCGCCAGAATCAACTTAGCGCGTACACCGCTGAATGGATAATTATATTTGTAAGACGTCTCACCTAGAGAATGCCCGTACTCTTGTTACACAGGCTGAGCAACATCAAATGTGTTCGCTACCTTTTAGGGAACAAATTTACAATTAGCGACCACGTAGCTGCAACCACGATACCAGCTTCATCACTACCACCAGCACAGCTAGCAAAGGTCCGAATAGAATCAGCAAAAAAGTTGCCCATAAATGTTCGGCAAAAACCAGAATTGCATTGAAAATTCCATCAGTACTCTGGGTGCCTCTTGTCGCGTATTCCAAGGGATTGACGTCCACTCCATTAGTTGTCCACCGTCGCTTCACGTGGCTATTGCGCTTATCTCCATGATGCAAAGTCAGTGCCCGATGTTTATAACTTTCAAATTGCCCACTATTTTTACTATAAAGGCTCTGATATTTATTTCGCAATACCGGGTAGCAGATCAACCAACTCAGGAACACCCACGATGTGAAAGAGGTGATGGGAATCGTCCAGCCCGTCTGCGTTCGTTCCAGATTCAAGGCCAACAGAATCAGCATGATTAACGCGCCTTTTAGTAGTGTTAATAGATAGTGCCAAATTGTCATAGATTGTCCCACTTCCCCAGACACTGAAATATCGTCGTTTAATTAGATTACATTATTGATTTGTAAAATGATTGCGTAAGTCTCAATGCTATTCACAACATCATGAAGCTATAGAAAACTGAGAAGCGCTGTTAACCAACTTCATCCTGCACTTTTACACACCCACTCTAATCATCGTTGACGCGTTACAACCCTATCCTTCAAAATGATAAGTCAGCTCCTCAGCTGTATACGAATGGTCCGCGTGGCCGGGCTCCAAAAAGTTATCTCCGACTTTAATTCCACACACACGTGCTGCTATAATCGCAAACTCGCGAAAAAATTGAAAGCTGAACGAAACAACACCATTGTCGGAAACGACCGGCTGACGGACTAAGTTTTGTTTTGGAATAAACGGATTCTTCTCGTACGTTTCTTCAAATATTCCACCGGTAAATTTGGTATCTTCTAAAAGTCCCGCCTTCGCTAAAAGGATTGGTGAACTCGACATAGCAGCAATAATTGGTCGTTTGTCCGCTGTCTTCAGTTGTGCTAGGAATGCTGCGTTACGGGCATCCCTTAACGGTACGCGGTAATCGTCAATTACCGGGAGAATCAACAAATCATAGTCCAACAGATCAACCTGTGAGAAATTCTTCTGTGCCAGAACTTCCATAGAATCTTCCCCCGTATATGCTCTGCACCTACTGTCGTCATTTCCCAATCATTCTGAAAGGCCAGAATTTCAGTTAGTGCTGAGATTTCAAAGTTACAAAAGCCGGGATATAGCATGACTAAAAAGTGTTTCATGACTGGCACCTTCTTTTATTATATTATTCTCAGAATATCATTTTCTTTTAATCAAGTAAATAAAGAGTATACTCTGATTCGGAACCAGCACCTGTTTACGCCCAATGAACCGTCGAAAACGGCATTTAAAAAGCGTACCCGCCAGAATCAACTTAGCGCGTACACCGCTGAATGGATAATTATATTTGTAAGACGTCTCACCTAGAGAATGCCCGTACTCTTGTTACACTAGTCAGGCAAGAGATTTTACGTGCAGGGGCTGTCTTTTCCTTTCGAGGTGAGGATGATGGAAAATTCCGAAGAAAGTTTTCACGACCCGTGAGTGTTTTTGAAGCGCTATCGTTAATGTTGGCATTTGCAACACTAATGATTCTTATCGATCGCCACAACGATCGAAAATAAAAAAGCCGCCCCTTCAACTTTGACGAGTTAGGGCGACCCATTTGTCAGAACTGTCTCCGCTCCTAAAGCGGCTTGCAAGGCCGGTGTGTAAGCATCGGCTTTTGCTATGGCCTTAATATACCACAAATACCGGTCGCGCAACACCATACGCGTTTGCGGCCTTTCCCGAAACAAAAAATACCAACCACCGAAGTGATTGGTATTCTGAGTTGTAACTAGTTGCGACGGCGTTCTGGGATCCGCGCTGCCTTACCGTTAAGTTCACGGAGGTAGTACAGCTTAGCACGACGTACACGACCTTGACGAATAACGTCAATCTTAGCAACACGTGGGGAGTGTAATGGGAAGATCCGTTCCACACCGACACCGTTACTGATCTTACGTACAGTGTAAGTTGCTTGGATGCCAGCACCCTTACGCTTGATTACGACACCTTCGAACAATTGGATACGTTCGCGGGTACCTTCAACGATACGAGCATGAATCCGTACAGTATCTCCGGCACGGAAGTCTGGAACATCGTCCCGTAATTGTTCTTGGTTGATCTTTGCAATTAAAGTATTTTGGCGCATATCAATTCTATCCTTTCGCCAACATTCATTCTCAGTCTCGACAGCGGAATGTTGTTTCTGTGGCTAAACAGCCAAAAGTAAGTGTATCATATCTCGAAATGCCTGTAAAGGTTATTTTCTTGACTCCTGTTCAGCAGCCTGCCGTTCTTCCTCTTCGATCCGGACGTCGGCCAGCAAATGCTTCTGCTCCTTGGTCAACTTACTGTGGTCGATCATATCTGGTCGACGCGTGTACGTCCGTCGCAGAGCTTCTTTTTGCCGCCACTCGTCAATCCTTCCGTGATTACCACTAATCAAGACATCGGGCACCTTCATGCCACGAAAATCAGCTGGCCGCGTGTATTGCGGATACTCCAGTAAGCCTGATGAGAACGAATCTCCAGGGGCAGATTCCTCATTTCCAAGGACGCCAGGGAGTAGTCGTACCGTGGCATCGATCATCACCATAGACGCCAATTCGCCACCCGTCAGTACGAAGTCCCCCAGGGAGACCTCATCCGTCACGAGTGAGCGAATACGCTCGTCATAGCCCTCATAATGGCCACACAGGAAGGTTAAGTGCTCCTCGTGGGCAAATTCCTCGGCCACGTGTTGATTAAACGTCACGCCGGCTGGATCCATCAGAATCACCCGGCCCTTAGGCAAGCCCTCTGCTGCTGCCTGTTCTTCCGTAGCCTTAACGGCATCGAAGATTGGCTGTGGCTGGAGTAACATGCCGGCTCCCCCACCAAAGGGGTAGTCGTCAACATTACCATGTTTATTGGTCGAGTAATCTCGGAAATTAGTGACCGGCATGGTTAAATGCCCATTTTCAATCGCCTTGCCGACAATCGAGTCGTGCATTGGCCCGGAAAACATATCCGGAAATAGACTTAACACATCGATGCGCATTACTCGAGTCCCTCCATTAGTTCAACCGTGACTTGGTGTTGATCCAAGTCAACATGCTTAATGACTTGGTCGATCTTCGGCAGTAACAGGTCATCCTTCCCAGGACGGTCAACGACCCAAACGTCATTGGCTCCTGGCGACAGAATTTCCTTAATCGTACCCAACTCTTCGCCATCAACCGTGACGACGTCTAAGCCCACGATTTGGTGGTAGTAGTATTCGCCCGGTTGTAGCTGGTCGTGTTGTAATTGATCATCCGTTACCTTCAACGTGCTTTGCTTGTAAATCTCGACATCGTTGATTGAGGGTTTGCCCTCAAAACTTAATAAGTAGAAGTTCTTATGGGGCCGTTCGGAAGCAATCGTCAACTGAACGGGCTTGGACTGGCCCTTCTGAAAAGCGTAGAGCGTAGACCCCACCGCGAAACGACTCTCAGGAAAATCGGTGATTGCCATAACGCGGACCTCACCCTTGATACCGTGCGTGTTCACGATGGTCCCGACTGTGTAATATGCCATCTAATTGGCCTCCCTAATTTTTTAAATGATTATTTTATATGCAGTGTTCTCTAAATCAGCTATCTGGTTACACCCGTTCGCCTTACCGGTTGGTGAAAATAAACTGGGACGCGGTTGGCGGACGTTCCGAGCCACAGAACGGTCTCAAAACTTGCTTTGAACCTCTGAGAACCGAGTTTCAAAGTCACCAATTCTCTAAGCGACAAGTCGCTAAGAGAATTCCCACGGCTGAGTTTATTTTCACCACCCTCACGGCTAACATTGATTTAACCACTTTTAACTGTTTATGTTTATTCAATTTAGAAATTGTTTAAATTTAATGGTCAACATAACCAATCCACAATAAAAGCGCAGACTATCGCAGTGGTATTCTACCACTATTGGCGACGCTTCCTACCCATTTATGCCAAACTAGCCGTCGTATTAGCGCGACTACCTTGGCCGGAGGAGACCAGAGATGGCGCCAGCCGTGGTGGTGGTGCTGGCTGGTTTTTTCAGTCAACACCACGGGACGCATTTGGAGACGTGCGATTTTTCACGGCTCCAAATCGAGCCGAAAGACCGCCCTATGGCTTTCGGCGGTCCCCACAGCAGGCAGAATCTCTGGCAGCCACAGGCGAACAGTTGCCTGGTAAGGCGCTGCTAACCGCAATCTTGCCGCGTAATTATTTTAAGATTGGCGTACAAAAAAACTCGAGGAAACGTTGCCGCCTCACTCGAGAGTCTTTGCCGGGCGGTCATCAATGATGAGTCGTACCCGTTTATTACCTTGAACGCGAACGCTATAGACGATCGTACGAATCGCCTGCGCCACGCGGCCTTGTTTACCGATCACCCGACCGATATCGTCCGGATGAACGGTTAACCGATATTCGTAAAAACGATCCGTCTCCTGTAGTGTCACCACCAAGGCTTCAGGATGTTCCACGAGTGGGCTAACAATTGCTAGAATTAATGCCTTAAAATCGGTCATGGCTAATCACTACTTTTTAGTGTATTTAGCTTCGTGGTATTGCTTCATGATACCAGCGTTGGAGAGTAAAGTCTTAACCGTATCTGAAGGTTGAGCACCATTGTTCAACCAGTTCATGATAGATTCTTCCTTCAACGTAATTGAAGCTGGTTGGGTAACTGGATTGTACGTTCCAACTTGTTCGATGAAACGACCATCACGAGGACTCCGTGAGTCGGCAACCACAATCCGGTAGAATGGGCGCTTCTTAGAACCCATCCGCTTTAAACGAATCTTAACTGACATGTAGACACCTCCTGTATTTCTTTCAACGTGTAATAATATACCAGTTTATGGATATGATGTAAAGGGTTTTTTCTTTACACCTCGAAATTAATCGAAAGGTCGCTGTAACCAGGCCCGATCGTTCGGGGTTAAATACTGTTGATTCGCGGCAATCCACTGCTGAACGGCCCCATAATCGTCAAAATCTAATTTCACCGAACTAACCCCAGTTTCCTGTAAATCCTTGGCAAACTGGAGATCGGCCACGGTGATCGGTGCCTGAAACAGCGGATTCTCCTGAGCCCGTGCGCCCCACTCATCAGCCAAGATAGCATGAGCGTTGCGATACGGGGCCGTTTGTTTGATCAGCGACCTTAATTCGGCCGCCGTTAACATCTGTTGGGTCACGAATCTCCCCTCCTTATTGTCTGCCACTGCGGATCCGTCGTCAGACTCACCACGGTTCCAGGAGCCGACACGACCGAGAACGCCGAGATGGGACTCGTCAGCAGCCAGATTATCGGAACCGGCAGTGTCTGCTTCAGATGACGTTCACCGTAGCCATCCGTCAAAATAATGACAAGCTGACCACTCGCCCCCTGAAGGAGTCGTGGCAAGGCATCGAAGACCGCTTGAAATCGCGTGCCACCGCCGCCCGTCCGTGTAAGGCGCTGAGGACGCCGCTGCAAGTCAAAACGTTTGTCGGGATCCACAACCGTATCAAAGGGATAAACGGTCACCTGCGCAGGATAAACGGCCAATAACGCGGCCATCTGTCCCAGCAGGTAGCTAATTTCGTGATTGCCCATTGACCCCGACTCATCGACGAAGACCGAAACCTTCTGCCAGGTATTCACGATCTGCCCGGGCAATTCCATGCGGGCCGGTTGCCGCCGGTTGAACCGGCCAAATGCCGGTTGGCGATCCGCTGGTACCTGGCCCAGTCCGCGTTTCAGCAAGACCCGCCAGTCCAGAGGATGTTCGACAATCGTGGGCGTCAACGCCGCCTGAACGGCACCAGGGAGGGTTCCCCGTTGTTTAGCCGTTAGCGTATCCGCCGTGTGTTGAAAGAGCTGCTGACGCCACTGCTCACGGTTAGCCGCCGCGGTGGCGTCAGCTTCGCCCCAGGTTGTGTGGCCATCCAAATCAGTCGGCTCGGCGCCTTCGGCCGCAGTTAACCTCGCCGCCTCGTTTCCCGGATGCGCTGGTCCACCGGCTGGTTTGGATTGTGACGAGGCGTGTTGTTTGGCTCGCCACTGCCGTAATTGTTGAAAATAAACGGCCGAATCCTGCTGTCGCAAGACCGGTTGGCCGATCAACTGTTGTAACTTTTGACTGGTAATCGCCTGATCCGGCAAGTCGGTCAAATAATCGTTGACAGCAGCATCGGTCGCCCAACGGACTAGTCCAGCCTGTGTCGGCGTCTGCAACGCCTCCGCGTACCGTTGTGGGTGCTGCCAGAGCAAGTGGAGCACCGTATGGCGCAGCATCGTTAGCCACTGAGGTCCCGTCCAGTGCTGTTTAGCAATGGCCGCCGGATTCAGCCGTAACTGCCAATCCGTTGCTGTTGGCCGGAGCTCCAGTGGCGTACGACCCTGTCCGACCGCCAGTGTCAATTGACTGAGCACGTGGCCGTAAAAGGGGTCCGTCTGCAGCAGGGCCATGACCGCATTGCGGTAGAGCTCTTGGGTGCGCGGTAGCTGGTCAGCGGCCGGTGCCGTGGCTAACCGTTTTAAATCCTGTGTTAAGCTGGTCATCGCCTACACCTCGATCTGACTACCACGCTGGCCAATCGCCGTTAACTGCTGGTACAGTTGCGCCACGCCGGGCGTGGTCCCCGTCCCGGCTGCCAACTGTTCCAAGAGATCCGATTCATCCGCCATCTGCTGAGCAATTGCAAACTGACCATCGGCGGGACAGGCGGTCAGCAGCTCACTGAATCGCTGAGCCGTACTGTCCGCTGTCAGGGGCCAGTCTGCGGCACTCTCTGTCAAACACAGCCGCAAAATCTGTTGCTGCTGTGCGGGAGCCAAGTCTTTAAAAATAGCCACGGCATCAGGCGTCGTGTAGGCTTGGTCTACGGTCAATCCTGGGCGCTGTTCCTGAACGTAACCGGCAAAGGCCGTGCCGACCGTCATCCCCAAGTTTCCTTGCATGATGGCCGCCACGACCGCCGTTTGACTCAGGAGTCGTTGCTGTTCTAATTCGTGTAAGGCTTGTGAGACCCGCTCCCAGGCACGGGGCGTCGGTTGAAGATCGTCGTCCGCCGTGGCACTCGTCGTGGCAACCACATGCAGGTCGGCGGGATTTTCCGCCAAATAGGTCGTGACAAGTGGGTGAATCCACGGGTGCCCTTCACGCGTCTGAGTCGCCCAGTCCAGCCAAGTCGTGGCGTCTGCCGTTAAGACCAAACGCGTCGTCCGGTCGGCAATCGCCGCATCCCCGGGTGTCACCCCGTAATGGCTCTGCTCAAACCCGGCCATGGTCGCATCGGGATTCTCCGCCAAGACGAGGTGGACCTGCTCCGGCAACGTTAACGTGTTAACCTGCCGTTGGAGCACGAGATTCATCAACTCGCTTTGAACCGCCTGCGTTCCCCGGTTGAATTCATCCAGAAACCAGATAATTTCCTGGTCCGGGTGGGCTTCGGCGTAACGGATCATCGCGACCAAGGTGTGAGAATAGCCGAACTGCACATCGGCTAACGACCCATATTTTTCAGTCTGCACAAAGGAATCACTGGTCAGTGGAGGTACGGGAATCACCAGATCACCCTTTTCTACCAGGCTGACAACCGTCGTAAACAGCTTGGCGTGGCGCTGGCGGGCCAAATCCGCGACTAACGCGGATTTCCCGATCCCGGCTTCACCCACGATGGTGGGCACGTTCCCACTCGCTAAGACGACGTTGGTTGCTTGTAAACACGCTTGATACGTTAAGGCCACTACCTTCACACCCCTTCAGATCACATTTCGCAAACTAACTATTACCGTTATTTTACCACGCGACGCTGAAAGAACTTAACGATTTCCACAATGACGATCATCATGAACGAGGCGCCCAAGACAATGGCCCATTGGAACAGGTTCAGGTGAGCAACGTGGAACATGTCGTTTAAGCCGGGAACCAGAATTGTCATGGCCAATAATGCGAAGGCAATCACGATAGCCCAGTTGAAGAATTTATTCCGGAATAGGCCAACTGTGAAGATTGATCCGCGAATCGACTTGGAATTAAAAGCGTGGAATAGTTGGATCAGACCTAGCGTGGCAAATGCCATGGTCAAAGCATCGGCGTGGGCTAAATTAGTGGCGGCGTGAACGGGGTACGTAATCGCCATCCAGTAAACAAACAGCGTGATGGCCCCTTCCAGCAGTCCCTGATAAAGGATACCGCCCAGCACACCACCGGAGAAGAAGTTAGACTTTCGACCCCGCGGTGGCTGCTTCATCATGTTTCGTTCCATAGGCTCAACTCCCAGCGCAATCGCTGGTAAGGTATCGGTAACCAAGTTGATCCAGAGAATGTGAACCGGCGCCAGGATCTGCCAGCCCAACATGGTCATCATGAACAGCGTCAAGACTTCCCCTAAGTTAGCAGACAGCAGGTATTGAATGGCCTTTTGAATATTGGCAAAGACCTTACGTCCCTCTTCAACGGCAACCACAATTGTGGAGAAGTTATCATCGGCCAGAACCATGTCGCTAGCCCCCTTGGAGACCTCGGTCCCGGTGATGCCCATCCCAATCCCAATATCGGCGGCCTTTAAAGCGGGGGCATCGTTGACACCATCCCCGGTCATCGCCACGACCTTGCCGTGCCGTTGCCAAGCCGTCACGATACGAACCTTGTGCTCCGGCGCGACCCGCGCATAAACCGCATAATCCTTAACCTTGTTGGCAAAGGTCGTGTCATCCATAGCATCCAGCTCGGCCCCAGTAATCACAGCATCGGTCTCACCGGCTTCGATAATACCCAAACGGGTGGCAATCGCGGCCGCTGTATCCCGGTGGTCCCCGGTGATCATCAGCGGGCGAATCCCGGCCGACTTGGCATCGGCCACAGCCTGTGCGACTTCTGGCCGCTCAGGGTCGATCATCCCCACCATTCCGGCGAAGACGAGGCCGTTTTCAACAGTCTCACTGGTCATATTAGTCGGTACGGCGTCCACGAGCCGATAGGCAAACGCCAGAACCCGCAAAGCTTGTGTGGCCATCTCGTGGTTCGTCGTCAGGATGGCCTCACGGTCGGCGGTCGTCAATGGCGTCACCTGACCATTCTTAGCAACCTGTGTCACGCGTTTCAACAGTTCGTCTGGTGCTCCTTTAACGGCAATCAAGAACCGCTTGTCGGGTAAGGGATGAACGGTTGACATTAATTTCCGTTCGGAATCGAAAGGAATCTCCGCTACCCGTGGCCGATCGGCTAGAACCTGATCAACTGGGTAGTTGCGGTCCATTTGGTACTGAACCAACGCGGTCTCGGTAGGATCCCCGGCCAAGCCTTCAGCCGTGATCTTAGTGTCGTTACTGAGAATCATGGTCTGTGCCAGCAGGTTATCTCGGTCGAAATTCAGGCTGTGGGCATCGACTAATTTTAAATCCTGGTAAACCTTTTCAACGGTCATCTTGTTTTGTGTCAGTGTCCCGGTCTTATCGGAGGCAATGATATCGGTACTACCCAGCGTCTCAACGGCTGGCAACTTACGCACGATAGCATGGCGCTTAGCCATTCGTTGGGTTCCCAAGGCCAGAGTAATCGTGACGATGGCCGGCAACCCTTCCGGAATCGCCGCAACGGCTAAGGAGATTGCGGTCAGTAACATGTCGATCAAGCTCTCGGCCTGTCGCCACATCCCCATCGCAAAGACGATTGCAGCAATCACTAGGATAAGGATTGTCAGCGACTTGCCGAGTTGCGTCAGGTTGGCCTGTAGCGGCGTGGTGGTCTCATCGGTGGCTTCAATCATACCGGCGATGCGGCCGACTTCCGTTTGCATCCCAGTCGCGACAACGACCCCAGTGGCCCGACCGTACGTGACATTACTGTTCATAAACGCCATGTTGGCCCGGTCACCGATTGGCAAGTCATCGCCCATCAGCACGCCATCGCGTTTTTCAACCGGCACGGATTCCCCGGTCAGTGCGGACTCCTCGACCTTGAGTGAGCCTACCTCGACCAACCGCAGATCGGCGGGAATGATGTCGCCGGCTTCCAGTAACACGATGTCACCGACCACCAACTCATCACTCTTGACGGTCATAACCACGTTGTCGCGGCGTACGGTGGCATTGGGCGCCGACATTTCCTTTAAGGCATTGATGGCTTCCTCAGCCTTGGCTTCCTGGAACACCCCGAAGATGGCGTTTAACACGACCACAATCAGGATAATTACAGCATCGACAACTTCACCGGTCAATCCGGCGATCAGCGCCGCCACCATCAGGACGATAATCATAAAATCCTTGAACTGTGCCATGAATTTCTGTAAAAGTGACGTCGTCTTCTGTTGATTCAAGGCATTCTTGCCGTTCTGCGCCAGTCGCTCCTGCGCGGTTGTCACGCTGAGGCCTTGCACATCAGTCTGTAGCGACTGGTAAATAGTAGACACGGGTTGCTGGTAAATTGGGGCTTTTGCCATTTGCCATTTCCTCCTATGGTGTGCGCCGACCTCACTTGTTTAACCCGTGCTAATGATGAACAGTCACCATTAAATGGGGCTAAAAAAATGAGGCCTACGCATGCACACAAAAATTTGTGAACACACATAAGTCTCACTATTTAAGACAATACCGGATTGGCTTCTTGCTGACGATATTGCCGCAGAGTTTCCTGCTAGTTACTCCCTTATGAATTGCTTTAGAGATAGTATACCGGATAACTTTCCTGGAGTCTACCCCTTTGCATCTTTCAAATTGAAAGTTCCGCCAGCCGAACCTCTTACGTTACTTCCGACGTTTTTTCTTACTCTTAAGACGCTTCTTCTTATTCTTCTTCATCTGACGGGACATCCGGTTCATGGCCATCTTCTGCATGCGGCCCATACCGGCGCCACCGCCCATGCCACCCATACCAGAGCCGCCCATCATTTGTTCCATCCCAGACATGTTCCCTTTAGAAACCTGATTCATCATTTTCTTCATCTGGTTGAACTGCTTGATCATCCGGTTCACTTCGTGGATGGGACGACCGGCACCAGCGGCGATTCGCCGCCGACGAGACGGATTCAACAGGTCCGGATTGGTCCGTTCTTGCGGCGTCATGGAGTACACAACGGCCTTCAAATGTTCCATATCCTTGGGGTCCATCTGCGCATTCTTCAATGCAGGGTTGTTCGCCATCCCCGGAATCATCTTCATGATTTCATCCATGGGACCCATCTTTTGAATCTGTCCGATCTGATCCAGGAAGTCGTTAAAGTCAAACGCGTTTTCCTGAATCTTTTCAGTCAACTCTTGGGCTTGCTTTTCGTCATATTCATGTTGGGTCTTTTCAATCAGGGAAAGCATATCCCCCATACCCAAAATCCGTGAGGCCATCCGGTCGGGATGGAAGACGTCCAAATCGGACATCTTTTCACCTTGACCAATGAATTTGATTGGTTTGCCAGTCACGGCTCGAATCGAAAGTGCGGCCCCACCACGGGTGTCACCATCTAACTTGGTCAGGACGACCCCAGTCACATCCAGCTTGTCGTTGAACCCTTCGGCGGTAGCTACGGCGTTTTGCCCAGTCATGGCATCGACCGTCAGTAAGATTTCATCGGGATGCGCCAAGGCTTTAATCTTGGCCAATTCATCCATGAGCTGTTCGTCAATTTGCAAACGACCAGCGGTATCAATGATGATGTAATCGTTGTGATCTTCATCCGCCTTAGCTAGCCCTTGACGTACAATCTCAACAGGGTCGACATCGGTGCCGAGTTGGAAGACGGGCACGTCGATACCTTGGGCGACTTGAACCAACTGCTCGATAGCGGCTGGACGATAAACGTCGGCCGCAATCATTAAGGGCCGTGCATTTTCTTCTTCCTTCAGCTTCCGGGCTAATTTCCCGGCAGTCGTCGTTTTCCCGGCCCCTTGTAGCCCAACCATCATGATGATTGTTGGAATCTTGTCAGACTTATTTAGGGGAACGGCTTCTTCCCCCATGGTCTTCGTTAATTCTTCATCAACGATTTTGACGATCTGTTGAGCGGGGTTCAACCCTTCCAGCACATCGGCACCCATCGCCCGATCACGAACCTGTTTTACGAAGTCCTTGACCACGGTAAAGTTGACGTCGGCTTCCAGTAATGCTAGCCGAATCTCACGCATTGTTTCGCGCAAATCGCTTTCGGAGACTTTCCCCTTCCCGCGAAGTTTGCGCATTGCGTTTTGCAGTCGTTCAGTTAATCCTTCAAACGCCATTCGTATTGCCACCTAACTTTCATTGTTCTTCTAGATTTTCAAGTCCCGCTACCAACCGGTTGAGGGTCGCATCCTTGGGGTAATGACCCGCTACGTATGCTTGAATCTCATCAGCCTGTTGGTTACGCGCCGTAAATTCTTGATAAAGATGCAGCTTGCTCTCGTAATCTTCGAGAATCTTTTCCGTTCGCCGCAAGTTGTCATAGACCGCCTGACGACTCACATTAAATTCCTCAGCAATTTCACCCAAGGAGTAGTCATCGCCGTAATACAGCTGCATATAATTATTCTGCTTTGCGGTCAACAACGGCTGGTAGAACGCAAATAAGGAATTAATTCGGTAGTTTTTTTCAATCTCCATGCTTGCTCCTCCAGTTCGTGTCACACTCTACTAGAGTACCGATTTTTAGCGGTTTCGTCAATTTTTTTCGCGCTACTCGACCATTAAACAGCAAAAAGAAGTAATTTCCGCACTAAATGGAAGATTACTTCTAGAAAAATTGCTGATTATTTTAAAAAGACTATTTAGCAGGCTCCAGGTAAATCAGTGCATCGCCACGATTAGCACCTTCATCGCCCCAGTCGTTATGGATGTCAATGCCAATATGCCAGCCCGCGTAATGTTCACGGACAGAAGCAGGATAACCTGCGGCAATCAACATGGGTTCATACGCCTGGAAGTAGAATGGCAGAGCATCGGACTTGGTATTCCGTAACTGAATAACCGTTTGATTAGGTCCAACGTAAACCCCGTTAACCGCATCTGTAGGCCAAGCTGCAGCATTAGCATACTGCTCAAGGCTCTGATCCGCAATGGTTCCCGGGAATAGTTGCTTCAGCGCTGCCACAAACTTTGCTTTGTTGGTAGCGCTAAGTTTTTCTTTAGGACCCGGGACAGCCGCTGTTTGTGTCTTCGAACTAGTCGTTGCACCGTTAGAAGCCTTCAAATAGCCACGCCAGATCCATCCTTGCAACGTCCCATCTGCACTCTTGACGTGATAATAAATGGCATTGTGGCCCTTATTCTTTTTATATAATTTTTCATGCGCATCCGTATACCAGGTCACCGTTGGCGTGACATCATTATTACTGTAACGAACACCTAAGTGTCGGGAATACCGTGCCCCTTGAGTCGCCGTGAATGCGTGACGTTTCATACTCGTCCGCCAAACTAAACGAACCGATCCAGAGCGCTTGGCTGAATACTGACTATTAGCAGAAGCGGTGGTATTCGCAATGCCAATGACACCAGCCCCTACGCCTAGAACTAGCATTGCTTGAACAAACTTTCTCATAAATAATTCCTCCCTGATCACTCTGTTTATCTCGTGAGAACAATTTGCTTACTATTTTCACTGACAAATCGCCTCAAAAATGCTTAGCTTAACTTTACCTTAAACGTGATTCATTTTCATTCTCCGTCAATCGCTATCAAATTACCATTACTTAAGTGTTACAACTTAATCATTTGAGAAACCCATAATCCTCCAATGCAAAAAAACCAGATGACCACAACCGTACAACGGTCAAGATCATCCAGCTTTCATTTAACAGTTCTTGCTATTCTTATTTCCCCAAAACTTTCACGTCGATCAGGCCCTTGAACAAGCCATAAACAAACTCGTTCGGATCAAATGGCCGTAAGTCCGAGATCTGTTCACCCAACCCAATGAACTTCACGGGAACGTGGAGTTCGTTGCGAATGGCCAACACGATTCCCCCACGGGCGGTCCCGTCCAACTTGGTCAGGACGATTCCCGTCACATCTGTGGATTCCTTGAACAACTTGGCCTGCGTCAACGCATTCTGACCAGTCGTCGCGTCCAGCACCAACAAAACTTCGTGGGGTGCCGTTGGAATTTCACGGGTGATGATTCGCTTCATCTTGGCTAACTCATTCATCAAGTTGACCTTGTTTTGTAAACGCCCGGCGGTATCCACGAAGAGAATATCATAATCCTCTTCTTTGGCTTTACGCACGGCATCAAAGACGACGGCGGCGGGGTCCGACTGTGGTTTGCCCGTCACGATGTCAACGTCCGCGCGTTTGGCCCAGACATCGAGTTGTTCCGTGGCACCGGCTCTAAAGGTGTCAGCCGCAGCCAACAGGACCTTCTTGCCAGCCTGGTGATAGCGGTTAGCCATCTTGCCAATGGTCGTGGTCTTCCCAACCCCATTGACGCCGACAAAGAGGATCACAGTTGGGCCTTCCTTAGCCATGTTCAGTGCGGTACTTTCATCGTTACCAGCCGCATCATAAATCTCGACCAGCTTCTCAACGACCACGTTCTGCACATCGGAAGACTTCTTGGCATTCTGGAGCTTAACCTCGTCGCGCAACTCATCACTGAGCTTCACGGCCATGTCGAACCCGACGTCAGCACCAATCAGCGTTTCTTCCAAGTCATCGAAGAAGCTCTCATCGACGTGCCGGAAGTTCGCCAGCAAGGCGTTCATTCGTTCGCCAAACGTGAGCCGGGTCTTCTCCAACCCCTTATCGTAGAGTTGCTCATCGCTGACGGGCTGGTCGTCAGCTGATTCAGGCGAAGTTGGCGCTGGTTCCGCAGTCTCGGACGCGCTTTTAGCCTCTGGCTCTGACTCAGCGGCTACATCCTCGGTAGCCGCTGGTTCAGCCGCAACACTCGCCGTGGATTTCAGGTCAGACGTCGCTTCAGAAGCAGATGCCCCAACTGATTCAGGGACAGGTTCTGTTGTGACAGACTGTTCAGCTGACGCCATCGATGACGCTGGCACCTCAGTTTCCTTAGTGTCTGGCATTATTGGCGTGTCAGTGGCCGCAGTGTCACTGGTTGGCTCTCCTTCACTAGTGCGTTCGTCATGAGCAGGCGTGGCTTCACTAGCGGCCGATTCTGGTTCTGCCGATTCCGGTTCTGAGACCGCACTACTGGCGACAGGCATCTCGTCCGGTGTTACTGATGACGCTGGTGCTTCCGCGGTGACACTTGCCGAGCTAGCAGTACGATTTTCAGCGGCACTGCTCGACTCGGCGGTTACCGCCTCACTAGTTGGTGCGGCCGCAACACTGGCTGGCGTTTCAACACTGCTAGCTGGTGCCGTTGACTCTGGTGTTTGGCTCTCCGGTTCTTTTTTGGCCCGGCGTCGAAAAATATCAAATAATCCCATTAGGCTTGCTTCCCTTCCGTCGTGGTTTGTTTATCCAGATCTACGGCGACCATCTTGGAAACGCCGGACTCCTGCATCGTCACCCCGTATAAAATGTCGGCTTGGACCATAGTCTCTTGCCGGTGGGTGATCACGATGAACTGAGTCTGATCTTGAAACTGATGAATGTAACGGGCGAACCGGGTCACATTGGCCGGATCCAGCGCCGCTTCCACTTCATCCAAAATACAGAATGGTACGGGTTGTACCTGTAAAATTGCGAATAATAGCGTAATTGCCGTCAAGGCCCGTTCTCCCCCGGAAAGTAGTCCCATGTTCTGGAACTTCTTGCCCGGTGGCTGTGCCATAATATCGATTCCCGTAGTCAACAGGTCGTGGGGGTCGGTCAAGACCAACTTGGCCTGACCACCACCAAACATCTGCTTGAACGTAGCCGCAAATTTTTCGGCGATCTGATCAAAGCTCTGTTTAAACCGCCGTTTGACCTGACCATCAAGCTCGTCCATGCTCGTGGTCAATTGATCACGTGCCGTTAATAGGTCATCGCGTTGTTGCGTCAAAAAGTCGTAGCGTTCACGAACCTCTTTGTACTCGGCGATGGCATTCACGTTGACCGTCCCAATCTCATCCAGTCCCCGCTTCAACAGCTTCAACTGCACGGCCAACTCGGTATCGGGCAGGTCGCTAACTGCCTTCTCCGCGCCAGCTAGACTCAACTGGTACTTCTCGGAAAGCTGATTCTGTTGCTGATCAATGAGCGCGGCTAAGCGGGTCTGCTTGACCTGAGCCTGTTGCAAGTCATCGTTAGCCAATTGCAGCAACCCGCTAGTCCGCTGATTCGCGTCCTCAGCCGTTGCCAACTGGTCATTGACCGTCGTCAACGCTTCGTTCTTGTCTGACAGTTCATGATCGACGGTTTCACGATCGGCCTGAGCCCGTTGCAACTGCGTCTTGGCTTCAGCCGGCGTCAACGCTTCTTGTTGATCCAACTGTTTCAGATCAGTGGTCAGCGTCGTCATTTGTTGTTCGGCCGCCGCAATTCGGTGCTTCAGATCTGCACAAGTCGTGCGTTGCTGTTGTTGGCGTTCCTTGGCGCCAGCCTGCCAAGCCTGCTTTTCTGAAAGTTGTGCCTGCTTAGTCGTCTGTTCGGCTGTGACCGTCTCAATCTGTTTCTGAACGGTCTGAACCTGGGCCTCGGTCGCCGTAATCTGCTTCTCACCGGTCAGAATCTGCTCGGCCAAGTGGGCATCCTGCTGATCATCACCGGCATTTTTTGCCTGGTCAATATCCAACTGGGCCGCTTTGACCTGCCGGCTAGCCTGTGACAGTGCGGTCTGGGCACTGGCTAAATTCTCATCTAATTGGCGACACTGTGGTTGTAACCGATTGATTGTTGCCTGCAGGGTCTGACTTCGCTGTTCGCTCGCCAACATAGCAGCTCTGGCCGTCTTGATCTTGGCCTCCTGCTCCTGCAGTTGTGGCTTCATCTTGGCGATTGAAGCTTGTAACTGCTGTAAGTCCTGTTGTTGCCGGAGAACGCTACTGTGGTTCTGTCGTGCCTGCCCCCCGGTAATGGCCCCACTGGCGCTGACCACGTCACCGGCCAGACTGACCACCCGATAACGGTGATGAATCTGTTGGCTAATGGCTACCGCCGCATCGAGGTCGGCTGCAAAAATCGTCGTCCCCAACAGGTACTCTAAAATACCGGTGGCCCGGTCATCAATCTTGACTAAATCGCTCCCAATTCCCAGAAAACCAGCGAGTTGTTGTAAATTTTGCCGCGTTGTTCGATCAACCTGACGCCCATGAATGGCCGTCAAAGGCAGAAAAGTGGCCCGCCCTGCCCGTTGTTGCCGCAGGTAACTGACAGCGGATTTCGCCGTCGTCTCGTTGTCCACGACCACCTGCTGAAGCTGACCGCCCAAAGCGTACTCAACAGCCGCCGTGTAACGGTCGGGCACGTCCAGTAACTCTGAGACGGCTCCCAAGAGACCGGTAAACTGCTGGCGTTGCTTGAGGATAGCCCGTACACCCTGGTAGAAGCCGCCATACTCGGCCGAAGCCGCCTGTTGACTCGCTGCCTTGGTCTGTGCACGTTGATAGACTTCCAGGGCGGCCTGCCAGTTGTGTTGCAACTGCTGATAGGTCTGCTGCTGTTGCTGATACTGCCCAGCCTCGGTATCGAGCGCCTGTTCCGCCGCGTTAAGCTCGGACTTGTGCGTCGTTGCCGCCGCAGTGGCCGTTTCAACCTTATCCTGAGCCGCCTTTTCGGTCGCTTGCAAATCGGCTAACTGTCGGGCGACCCGTTCTCCTTGCTGAAGTAAACGCTCTTGATTCTGTTGAATATACTGCCGCTGATTGCGCCAATTGGCAACACGCTGTTTCTGGTCAAAATAAGCCGTCCGCAACTGTTCCAACTGATCACGCAAATCACTCAGCATCTTGGGCGCCGTGGCCTTAGTCAATTCACGAATCTCAGCTTTGACCGTCGCCATGCCCGTCGTCAGCTCGGTTAACGCTTTTTCCGTGGCAACTAACTGTTCCTGATTCGACGCTATTTCACGTCGTAATTGTTGCAGTTGATCCGCGGTCGCTTGCCGTTGCTCGTCCTGATGGCGTTGCTGTTCTCCGGACAGATTGACCTGTCCCTGACACTGTTCAACCTGCCGAGTGGCCGCAACCAGCTTCGCTTGCAGCTCATCCTTCTTAGCTAATAGTGTCGTTTGACGTTGTTTGAGTTGCTGAACCGTCGTCGTCTGATCACGTTCGGCGGTCTGGTGATCGGCAACCAATTGCTGCTTTTCTTTGACTGCCGCATCAGTGGACCCTTTCTGATCCAATTCCGTATGGAGTTGCCGAACCAGCTGGGTCTTTTCCAACAGCGCGAATTTCTGCTGCTGATCCAGATAGTCCTCAGCCAAGCTGCTCTGCTCTTCCAATGGCTCCAAGCGACCCTCAAGCTCAGCCACGATGTCCTCAACTCGGTGCAGGTACGTCATGGTCTCTTCCAACTCACGTTGGGCCCTTTCCTTGTCCTTACGGTACTTGTAAACACCGGCGACTTCTTCGACGATATTGCGCCGATCCTCGGGTTTACTGTTAAAAATCGCCTCAACTCGTCCCTGTGAAATGATTGAGAACGAGTCTTGTCCCATCCCCGAGTCCATCAATAGCTCCGTGATATCGCGTAACCGACAGTTCTGTCCGTTAATCTGATAGTCACTCTCACCGGACCGGTATAGGATACGGCTGATTGTTAATTCCGTGTAGTCGCTCTTCAAGTAGTGGTCGCTGTTATCCAGCGTAATCGCCACTGCCGCTCGATTCAGCGGGTGACGGTCGGCGGATCCAGCAAAGATGACGTCGGGCATCTTACTGCCCCGCAAGCTCTTCGCTGATTGTTCCCCCAAAACCCACCGTACAGCTTCAGAAATATTACTCTTCCCACTACCGTTAGGACCGACGATGCCGGTCATCCCCGGCAAAAAGTCAATTCGGGTCTTATCCGCAAAGGACTTGAACCCGCTAATCTCTAATGTCTTTAACCGCATCGTTAGTCATCCTTACTCTGTTTTCAAATTCTCCAGGGCGTGACGCGCCGCATTTTGTTCAGCGTGCTTCTTCGAGTGGCCATGGCCCTCACCCAGCTTCTGGTCGTCTACGTACACGGCAACCTGAAAGGCCCGATCGTTGTCGGGACCCTCTTCGTCTAGCAAGCGATAGTCGATGGTAACGGATCCGTTCTTCTGAACCAGTTCCTGTAACTCCGTCTTGTGGTCAAAGAATTCGTCGAAACGGCCCTCATCCAATTTTGGAAAAACGACCGTCGTCACAAACCCAACGACCTTGTCCAGACCTTGATCCATGTACAACGCCCCGATAAACGACTCAAAAATATCGCACAACAGGGAGTCACGTTGCCGGGCTTGCGCCTTCTCTTCACCCCGACCCAACCGAATATACTGGTCAAAGTGACACTCACGCGCAAAACTAGCAAAGCTCTGTTCATTAACCATAGCTGCCCGTAATCGGGTCAACCGTCCCTGTGGCATGTTCGGATACCGCCGAAAAATGTAGTTGGACACGACCAACTGCATGACTGCATCCCCCAGAAATTCGATACGTTCATAAAATTTAAGTCCTTGATTGGGGTGTTCATTGACGTAAGAAGCCTGCGTAAACGCCTCATCTAGCAAGGATTGATCCTTAAAGTGAATATCAAAGTTATCTTTTAATTCTTGATTTAATCCAGCAATCACGTGCTAATTCCCTCATTTCTGTTAGGTTCTTTGGGTCGGTGTTTGGTTCTAGTTTTAGACTGGTCCTACGTAATAGGGCACTCTTATTGCCATTCATCAGTCTCAGACATTAGTGCTTCCTGGCTGACGGGAATGGTTCGGCGGCCTTTGATTTCAGATGGCTGAAACGTGTTCCAGAAGGCAGGTCCCTGCGCTTAACCCCATTAAGCAAAAATCCAGACCCAGGATTTTCTGCTTAATGACGTTAATGCTCAGGACCTAACCGCCTTCTTCCACACTCTTTTTTTGAAACGTGCCCCACAAGGCAGCTCCCTGCGCTTAACCCCATTAGGCAAAAAATCCAGACCCGGGATTTCCTACCTAATGACGTTAATGCTCAGAACCTAACCGCCTTCTTCCACACTCTTTCATTGAAAAAGCCCGGGACAAATAAATGCGGCCCGGACTCGCTCAATCATTATTTATCTTCGGTTTGGTGGGCCGTAATGTAGTCGACCACTTCGCCAACGGTCATCAATTTCTCGGCATCTTCGTCGGAAATCTCCGCGTTAAACGTATCTTCTAGTTCCAAGACAAATTCCACAAAATCTATGGAATCGGCGTCTAAGTCCTTCTTGAAGTTCAATTGTTCGCTGATTTGGTCCCGATCAGTTTCAAACCGATCGGCAATAATATCGGCAATTTTGTCAAAAATTTCTGCTCTTGTCATATCTATCCCTCGCTCACAGTATTCAATAAGTAGTCTAACCGTTTTGGCTGACCTTGTCTAGCAAATTAATATCGGTCACGAATTCATTTTTAGTGTGAAATGACCGCTGATTCACTCATTTTGACGCCTACTTCAGAGATTCCTTCAAGGCCGCCATCTCATCAGTGTGATCGGCAAAGTAGCTAACCAATTGGTCGGCACTCTTAGTTTCGATCAATTCACGAATCTGGCCGATCGTGTTCTTGACGGTTGGTGCCTTGCTAGATCCGTGAGTCTTAACAACTGGCGCCTTCAACCCCAGAAGAACGGCCCCACCATATTGGGAGTAATCCATGGCGCTCTGCACATTCTTGAAGACCGGCTTCAACATGCTGGCTCCAATCTTACCACCGAGACCCCCACTCATGATTTCACCCTTGATGAGCTTCAGCATGGACAGCGCAGTCCCTTCAATGGCCTTCAGCGTGGCATTTCCCGTAAACCCATCGGTCACAACGACATCTGCGGCGCCATTTAAAAGCTCCCGTGATTCAACGTTTCCGATAAAGTTAAGACTGTCGATGCCGGCCAGCGCTTGGTAGATAGCCTGATGGGCCATGTCACCCTTGTCGGCTTCAGTTCCATTATTCAACAGGCCAATGCGCGGTTGCTTCACGTGCATGATCGATTGGGCGTAGTACTGGCCCATCACGGCGTATTGGACGACGTTAAATGGCTTGGTATCAGCGTTCGCGCCCACATCCAGCATCACAAAGTTGGATTGATCTGGCTTGCGTAAGACAGGGAGCGTCGTGGTCAATCCCGGCCGGTCGATCCCCTTGATGCGGCCAACGATCAGTAAGCCAGCAGCCAACACAGCCCCGGAATTTCCGGCAGAGAAGAAGGCGTCGGCCTCGCCGTCCTTGACGGCATTCGCAGCCAATACAATACTTGACTGTTTCTTCCGACGAATAGCCCGCACCGGTTCGTCCTCCATAGTGATGACCTCGGCGGCAGGCACCAGCGTGATACGGGTGCTATTCTGAATCAATGGCTTGACTTGGTCTTCCTGTCCGTATACTAAAAATTCAACGTCACTGTAAGCATCTCGCGCTAACTCGACACCTTTGATAATTTCAGCGGGGGCATAATCGCCACCCATTGCGTCAACGGCAATTTTCATAATTCGTCTCCTTCTAATCCATGGTGTTCTGATGGGCCGTCGTGCTCAGGAACGCGGCGAGCGCCAGATTGGCATCCTTATCCGCCCAATTGGGGGAAGCCACCGTCTCCTTAGCCGCCTGTTGGGCCGCACTCAGAATATTTAAGTCGGCCACGGGATCACCGACCTTGAAGTCGGGCACCCCGGACTGCTTTTTACCCAGAATATCACCTGGACCCCGTAATTCCAAATCCTTTTGCGATAAAACAAAGCCATCGTTGGTACTGGTCATAGTTGTCATTCGTTCAACGGCCAGCTCATTCTTCGGGTCCGCAATCAAAATACAAGCGGAAGCCTTCTTGCCCCGACCGACTCGACCACGCAACTGATGAAGCTGAGCCAGGCCAAAGTGGTCGGCATCATAAATCAGCATCACCGTTGCATTGGGCACATCGACCCCAACCTCGATCACGGTCGTTGCGACCAAGACCTGGAACTCGTTGGCCTTGAAGGCATCCATCACGGCATTCTTTTCGTCATTCTTCATGCGACCGTGGAGCAGGCCCACCTTATAGGTCGGTTCGAACTCTTCCTTGAAGGTCGCGTAAATAGCCTCGGCGTTCTTCATGTCGACCGCCTCAGATTCCTCAATCAGCGGCGTCACCACGTAGGCCTGCGAGCCACTGCTCAGCTCGGCCTTGACCTGACGGAGCGTGCTATCCACTTGGTTACTACGGATCCAGGAAGTCTTGATGGGTTGGCGCCCGGCCGGTAATTCGTTGATAACCGAAACATCCATTTCACCATAAGCGGTAATGGCGAGTGTCCGTGGAATCGGCGTGGCCGTCATTGCTAAGACATCGGGCTGTCGGCCCTTTTCACGTAACGTTTGGCGTTGATTGACTCCGAAGCGGTGTTGCTCATCGATCACGACGAGGCCGAGGTCGTGGTAAGTCACTTCCGGTTGAATCAACGCGTGGGTGCCCACAATCAGGTTAACGGCACCATTGGCGATCTGCGGCAACAGTGTCTTGCGAGCGGCGGGCTTGGTGGCCCCAGTTAGTAGGGCCACGTTGACCGGAAAGTCGGCGAACAGCTTCGCTAAATTATTGGCATGTTGTTCCGCTAAAATTTCTGTCGGTGCCATTAAAGCAGCTTGAGTTCCTGCAGTGATTGCCGCATACATAGCCACAGCGGCCACCACGGTCTTCCCACTCCCCACATCCCCTTGCAAAAGCCGGTTCATGTGAATCGGTCGCTTCAGGTCGTAGCAGATTTCGTTAACCACCCGTTTCTGAGCGCCCGTCAGTTCATACGGTAAAGTTGCGATAAAGTCCTTGAGTTTGGGCAAATCATAAGTCAACGCCTGACCGTGAAGCGTGTGGTCCTGCTGCTTCACAATTTGCAAGCGCGTCTCGAATAAATAAAACTCCTCAAATTTAGCCGTTCGTCGTGCCGCCTGGGCAGCAGTATCCCCTGCTGGGAAATGCATATCGTGAATCATTTGGCGTCGATGTAGCAAGCGATACTGCTCACGTAACGGCTCTGGAATGAGATCCACAATAACCGGTTCGTAAGCATCAAACGCGCTTTCAACCAACTTTTGAATGGTCGCTTGCCGAACTTCCTTATTAGCAGGATAAATTGACCCCATACCGCCACCATCGTCAGTGCTGGCAATGATCTTCATGCCAGACAGGCTCTGACGCTTGGCATCGAAGCGTCCGTACACGGCCAATTCATGACCAACTTCCAATTTATCCTTGAGCCACGGCTGATTAAAGAATGTGACCGGAATAATCGTGTGCTCGTCGAGAAGTAACCGGAAGTTCAGCCGCGTCTTCCGTCGACCGAACCGTGAAATCACGGGAGCGGCGGCCACGGTGCCCTTCAAGGTCACTTTGGCTTGGTCAGTCAGCTCAGTGGGATCTTTGGCCTGCAGGTCCTCGTAACGAAACGGAAAGTAGGTCAACAGGTCGTTGACATTCTCAATCTCCAAAGACTTCAACGCTTGCGCCCGCTTCGGCCCAACCCCGGCTAGTTCACTGACCGAATCATTCAAACTCACCATCGTGACACCCCTCCCGTCCTTATTGTTCACCTTTAATCTTGTGGCTAGTACGCGTTTCATTTCGCATAACCAGCAGTCCATTCAACAGTTAATTTTACGCCTTACTTGCCAGTCGTCAAAGATTGAAATCACCGAGATTATCTGAATGCTTTCAACTATTTCTAGATGATTGACCATGAAAAGATTCAGAAGGATTGTTACCTGTTTTCCATCAACGCGACGTGACGTCGTGAAAACGCAGCTTGAGCCGGAGGTGCTAGGCGTGTAGCCAACTGTGATGGTGGTGTTAATTGGCGATCTAGGCCAATTTACACCATGGACGCACTTGGAGACTCGTGATTTTCGAGGCTTCAAGTCGAGGGAAAAGACCGCTTCTCAGGCTTTTCCCGGTCCCACAGCAGGCGGAACGCCTAGCAGCCGCAGGCGACTGCTTTTTCACGACAAGACCGTAACGCGAAAGAGGACCGGGACAATCGTCCTGGACCCCTTTGGTGGTAACACTATTCGACAGAAATCAGGAATGGGTAGACCGGTTGGCCCCCACCGTGAACTTCCGTTTCTAATTCATCATCCAAGTCCTCAACGGCCGCTTGCAACTGGTTCGCAACGTCTTCCGTCGTATCGGTTCCATAAATGATCGTCACAATTTCACTGTCATCATCGAGCATGGCCTTCACCGTAGCGACCGCCGTCTTTAACAAGTCGGCATCGGTCACCTTGATGGTGCCATCGACGATTCCCATGAAGTTACCTTCTTTGATGTCAAACCCGTCCAATTCGGTATCCCGAATGGCGTGGGTCACCTGACCACTCTTAACAGCGGCTAAGTTTTCTTCCATTGCAGCCTGATTGTCATCCAACTCGGCATCCGGGTTGTAGCCCAACATTGCCGTCATCCCTTGAGAAACCGTCTTTGAATGGACGATCACTGTTGGTACGTCAGCAACCTGAGCGGCCTGTTCGGCAGCCAGGAAGATGTTCTTGTTGTTTGGCAACACAATGGCACGTTTGGCCTTGCTGTCATTGATAGCATCCACGATATCCTGTGTACTTGGATTCATCGTCTGACCACCATTAACCACGTATGTCACGCCCAGACTCTTAAAGAGCGTAGCAAGTCCGTCACCAGCGGCAATGGCAATAATTGCTGTCTCTGGTGCTTCGGCTTCGGCCACTGGTGCAGCTACTTCAGCAGAATCTTCATCATGCTCCATGATGGTTTCCTGTTGCATCCGCATGTTGTCGACCTTAACCTTCGCTAGGTCACCAAATTCTTGGCCCCAAGCAATGACCTTACCAGGATGTTCAGTATGAACGTGAACCTTGACGATTTCGTCATCGTTTACGACCAGCAAAGAATCTCCTAGATCAGCGAGATACTTGTAGAAGGTATCGTAATCGAAGTCGTGTTCAATCTGCTTCCCACGGCCGATTCGCACCATAATTTCAGTACAGTAACCGTACTTGATGCTCTCGGGATCGAGTTTACCCTGCACACTTTGGTGATGAGCAGCATCAATCATTTCGTTCATTTCAGCATCGTCGGGTTTGTAATCGCCCTCTTCAGCCACACGACCGTTCAACGAGTCGTTAAAGGCTTCGAGCACAAACGTCAACCCTTGACCACCGGAATCAACGACACCGACCTGCTTCAAAACAGGCAGTAAGTCTGGCGTCGTTGCCAAAGCCGCCTTAGCAGCTTCATAGACGGCATCCATCACCGCTAAAACGTCATCGGACTTTTTAGCGGTGTTTAGACCAGCCTGAGCACCCTCACGAACAACTGTCAGGATAGTTCCTTCGGTCGGCTTCATAACAGCCTTATACGCCGTTTCTGCGCCGGCTGCGAACCCATCAGCTAAGTCTTGGGCCGTTAAAGTCTGTTCATCTGCTAATTTCCGAGAAAAGCCTCGGAAGATCTGGGACAGGATAACGCCGGAATTTCCCCGCGCACCCATCAGTAACCCCTTAGCTAGGGCCGTTGACAAGGCCCCCACAGCATCAGTATCAGCTTCACGTTCGTACTTGGCCCCACTCTGCAGAGACAGGCTCATGTTGGTTCCAGTATCCCCATCAGGAACGGGGAAAACATTTAATGAATTAATAAAATCGGCATTCTGGTTTAGCTTTTGCGATGCGGCTTGGACCATCTTACCAAACTCAAGATTAGTAATTTCTGTTACTTTCAACTAAGTATCCTCCTTGATTTCAGTACGTCTGGCTAATCAGCCAACACCCGCACCCCTTGAACAATGACGTTTACTGAGTTTGCAGTAACCCCCAGCATCGTTTCCAGGTTATATTTGACTTTAGATTGGACGTTTCGTGATACTTCGGAAATCTTAGTTCCGTAGCTAACGATCACGTAAACATCAATGGCCACGCCATTTTCTTCTTGGCGAACGACCACACCGCGGGCATAATTCTCCCGCCGTAAGATATCATTTACATTATCCCGAATCTGATTTTTGCTTGCCATGCCCACGACACCATAATTATCAGTCGCGGCACCCCCAACAACGGTCGCAATCACTTCATTGGTAATATCAATTGTTCCGTATTGAGTCTTAATCTTTACGGCCATGGAAATAGCCTCCTTATCTGGATATACAATCTTAACAGAAATTAATCTTACCACAACCGCGCCCAAAATAGAAATAGGATGACTGAAAAGCACGTTGTGAGGGGAAATAGGTGTCAAGTAGATTTCCTTGAAAGAAAACATTGCGTTCCGCAAAAGAGTATGGTAAATTAGTCAGGTGAGTAAAAAGCACTGCTTTTTTATAAAAGTAATGAATGAATTAATAAAGGAGGGTTTACGCCATGGCAAAGGATTTTATCAACGGCAAGCGGACGCGCTTCGGTAACAAGCGTTCTCACGCTTTGAATTCAAGTCGTCGCGCTTGGAAGCCGAACTTACAAAAAGTTCGCATCTTAGTGGACGGTAAGCCAAAGAAGGTCTGGATTTCTGCTCGGACCTTGAAATCAGGTAAGGTAACCCGCGTCTAGTTAAACGGACACGGTTAAACGAAAAAAGCGAGGCGTGCAGGTTTTACCTGTACCCCTCGCTTTTTTCGTCTCTTCGATGTCGGCGCGCATTGTGGTATCCATGGACACGTTCAATGTTTTATCTACCGTCTGAAGGTTGAAAGATCTAAAATACCCATTATGACTGTTGCAACAACGATAGTGAGACTAAAATTATGCAACGTTGTCTAAACCAGCCGGCTTGCCGTTCACCAAAATTAGGCTGGAACGCTGTGGGTAGGACGCCGCCAGCCTAAGAAGCGGTCTGCCAGCTCGCTTTGAACCGCACGACCCGCGTTTCAAAGTCGCCATTTTCCAAGTTAGCCCACTTGGAAAATCCCACGGCTGAGCCTAAATTTGGCTCACTCACGCCTACGTAAACAGTGATCAACCATCGTGGACTAACGTTGCCAGTCCGGTAATTGTCACCTTCACCTCAATGTCAGGTTAAAGAACAAATCATAACCGGAGGCGGCCAGAGATGGAGGTAGCTGTGTCGACGGTGTTAGCTGGGAACCAGCTTACAGCGTGGGACGTGTTTGGAGACTGACGATTTTGTCAGGCTTCAAACCGAGCCGGAGGACCGCTTCTCAGGCCGCAGGCGGTCCCCACAGACGCCGGAATCTCTGGCAGCCGCAGGTGGTAATCTTCGACTAATTTGTGGATTGAATCCCTATTAGCTGGACCTTTCTAGGTGCACTTGGACTCTCAGCCTTTAGTTTATTTTAGAACTGACCCAAACCGGCGTCGAATTTCTAGCAATCACTAAAAATTAGTGATTCGCTTCGAAATTTGACGTTATTTTTTTGTCCCTTGTCCCTGCTGCAGCGCGAAAATCACGCCTAAGCAAAAAAAATTTAATTAATTTGATCAAAAACATACGACAAATTCTGCGATTTTTGCATTAGTAATAAGTATAGGGGGACGTTCCAACGAAATCATCTGTCGTAAAAAAAATCGTCACCTACCAGAAGAATTCTGGCCAAGGTAACGATTATCAAAAATCTTAAATTTAGTTTTTCCTAAGCATCAGCAGGCGACAAACCTGTCTGCCCTAAAACAAGTTATTCATGCCGCGCCTCATAGGTATCGCAACTCTGAATGACACATAAGAGGCCCGTATCGAATTGAAACTCGCCTGTAGCACCTACAAACTCGTTGCTGGCGAAAGAGATCGGGTACGGAATTGGCTCGTTGTGGAGTTGGTATTTTTCATTAGTCAGACTCAAATGGTCAATGGGCGTCAACGGGATGAAGGCCAGATAGTTTTTATCGGCCTCCTTTTCCACCGTATAATGCCCCGGCAAATAAAACGAAATCGTATTCTGCTTGTCAATCAACCGAATTCGGCTAGCATACCGCTTATACTCCGGCTGGAGCACGATAAAGAGGTTTGCCAAGAAATGGTCCAACCGGCCACCCGTTGCGCCGTAGATGTCGATTTTATCGGCACCATAGTCGTTCAACGCGACCGAAACGGCGAGCTGGGTGTCTGTGTAATCCTTTTCCGGTTGCGATTGACGAATGTCCTTCACGTTACGCCGAACCCGTTGGAGTTCTGGTGCCTGTAAGGAATCAAAGTCGCCAATCGCGGCCACTGGCTGAATATGATGATCGATTAACCGTAACGTCCCCCGATCAACGCCAATCCAAGGGCCGTCAATTGTCCGTGCACGCAGGTCGTCCGGCCATTCAGCCTTGGGCCCACCCACGAGGAGATTGAACGTTCCGCCCCGTGGCACTATTTCGTCGCTGCTTTCAAAGCATTGATGCGTGCAACCGGGTCATCGGCGTTGAAAACATAAGACCCAGCTACGGCAACCGTTGCCCCAGCGTTGGCACAGTCAACGACCGTCTTGTCATTGACCCCACCGTCAACTTCGATATCAAAGTCGTAACCCTTAGCCTTCTTGATGGCATCGAGTTGGGCGATCTTTTCAACCGTGCTGTGTAAGAACTTCTGACCACCAAAGCCAGGGTTGACCGTCATCACGAGAACTTGGCCGACCATGTCTAAGACGGGTTCGATAGCAGAAACGGGCGTCCCGGGGTTGATAACAACTTCTGGCGTAACGCCGGCATTTTGAATCATTTGTAAAGCCCGGTGAATGTGTGCCGTTGCTTCGACGTGAACCCCGATGATGTCGGCGCCTGCCTCGGCAAAGTCATCAACGTAACGTTCTGGGTTTTGAACCATCATGTGCACATCTAAGACCATCTTCGTGATGGGCCGAATTGCCTTGACCCAACCAGGACCGTAAGACAATGCTGGGACGAAGTTACCATCCATGATGTCAATGTGTAAGACTTCGGCACCGGCCTTGTCGACCATTTCGATATCTGGTTGTAAATTGACGTAATCTGCACTTAGAATTGATGGCGCTACTTTAATCATAAATTTTCTTCCTCATTTCTTTTTATTGTAAACAGGTTTTTGATTCTTTAACAACGTAAGTAATTGCAGATACGTGTCGTAACGACTCTGCATGAACTGACCGGTCGCAATACCGTCCTTGACCGCACAACCGGGCTCATTTAGATGGACACATCCGCGAAACCGACACTCACGTGAGGCCAACGCAAATTCGGGGAAGTACTGTCCCAACTCACGGTACCCGATGGTCAACGTGTCATACGATGAAAACCCAGGTGTATCCGCCACGAGGCCACCCGCAACGGGCATCAAGCTGACCTTTCGAGTCGTATGTTTCCCCCGATTCAAAGCCGTTGAGATTTCACCGGTCGCTAACGTGAGGTCTGGTGAAATATGATTCAGCAGCGTTGACTTACCAGCCCCGGTCTGGCCCATAATGACCGTGACCTTATCAGCTAACAAGCGCCGTAATTCATCTAAACCGCTCTCCGCAAAAGGTTCACGGGTTAGACACACATCATACCCAATCTGCCGGTACCCCGCCGCTAGCGTCTCAAATGCCTGATAGCGTTCATCAGGGATCAGGTCGGTCTTGGTGAAGTAGATGACTGGCGTGATATTACTAATCTCTAACGCAATCAGCTGCCGGTCCAGTAAGTTCGTGGAAAATTCGGGCGACGCTACCGCCGTCACGACGACACCCTGATCGATGTTGGCCACTGGTGGCCGGGTCAATGCGTTATCCCGGGGAAGAATCTCTAAAATATACCCTTCCTTAGGTGATGAGCTTTCAAACTGTACGCGATCACCGACAAGTGGCGTAATTCGCCGTTTTCGGAAATTCCCGCGCGCGCGGGTCCGATACAGCTCGCCGTCACTGAAGACATCATAAAAACCGCTCAGCGATTGACGAATTTGTCCCTCTGACATGCAGCACCTCCTTAGTCTTTTTCCAATATTTCCTTGCATTTAACACTTCAAAGCGTTTCACCTTACCGGGCGGTGAAAACGGTAAAAGCCTGAAGGCGGCCAGAGATGTAGGTAGCTGTGTCGACGGTGTTAGCTGGGAACCAGCTTACAGCGTGGGACGTGTTTGGAGACTGACGATTTTGTCAGTCTCCAAACCGAGCCGGAGGACCGTTTCTCAGGCCGCAGGCGGTCCCCACAAACGCCGGAATCTCTGGCAGCCGCAGGTGGTAATCTTCGACTAATTTTGTGGATTAAATCTCTGTTAGCTGGGCTTTTCTAGGTGTATTTGGACTTTCAACCTTCAGTAAAAACCTAAAAGCACATGCAGACAACTGGTTGCAAGGTCCCCGCTACCCACTTTCTTTGAAAATTTGATAACAAAAAACTCAGTCCTTTATTATTATAAAAGAACTGAGCTATAAATGCAGGTTTTTTCCCTAATTTTTCGAGACATGATTGTCCGACGCAACAACGTGGCCATCTCTGACGACCTTGTAGGCCCCAGATTTTCCCGACGCTACCGCAAATGGCAACGTCACGGTTGTGTCCGCCGTAATGGTCATTTGTTTGTAAATCGAGCTTAGTGAATGGTCCTGGTCCTTCAAGTAGATCTGGATCAGGTTACTGTTACTGCTACTAGATGAGGTGCTACTTGAGGCATCATCGGTGCCCGCACTATCATCATCGGTCGACCCACTGTCAAATGGAATCTTGACGTTCACACTGAACTCATCAACGCTTGAGCTGCTCTCGCTCTGAGCACCGCGTGACACGGTCAGGGTAATCTCGTCACCCTCTTGAACCACAGCACCCTCACCCGGCGACTGCCGAATGACGCTGCCTTTATCCACGTCGCTCGAATAAGCATACTGGAAGGCAAGGTTCAAGTTGTGATTGGTGGCATAACTCTGAGCTTGCCGCTTGGTTTTATTCGTTAGATCAGCCAGCGTGACCGTTTCCGATCCCGTGGAGACCGTGAATGTCATGTCAGTCTTGCTTGGCACCACACTCTTCCCGGCTAGAACACTCTGTTGCATGATCTTTCCAGCCGGAACACTCGTTGAGTGAACTGATTCCCGATGGACGGTAAAGCCCAGTGCCTCCAACTTAGCGGCCGTGCTGGCATACGAATCGCCCTGATAGTTATCGATCTTGTAGCGTTTCGGACCCGTACTGATCCACAGATCGACGACCGTTTTTTGCTTGAGTTGGGTCCCCGAGCGTGGTTCAGTCCGAGCGACCCGGTGAATCTTCACCTTGGCACTCGACGTCTTGTGCACGGTTCCCACTTTAAGTTTGGCGGCGACCAGCGCACTACGCGCAGCCGTCTCCTTGTCACCAACCACATTGGGCACGTTAGTCATCTGTGGTCGAAACAGCGCCATCCCAATGAAGATTCCCAAAATGATCAGGAAAATAATACCCCCAGCAATCAGGAATTTACGCCGTCGGGGATGCCGATACTTCTTGCGTTTCTTCTTCCCCGCCGACTGATCATCAGTCGCTGCCGCATCCTTAGTGGCCGCATCCTTAGTGGCCGCCTCCGCCGTTTCCTCACCCGTTGGTTTAGCAATGGCGTGAGGTACTGCCGCTGTGCTCAGTGCACTAACCGGTAACACCTTAGTCTCGCCATCGTCATTCTCTGCCGGTGTGAACCGCAGCTCACCAGCCCGCTTGGGTGATAACGATGTCGACAGGTCAGTTGCCATACTCGCCACATCAGTGTATCGGTCGGCTGGACGTTTGGACGTCGCCTTCAGTACCACATTCTCCAACGCTTGTGGAATCCGGGGATCAATGTCTCTGACCGACGGAATCTCCGATTGAAAGTGCTTCAACGCGATTGACACAGCCGTTTCACCCTCAAAGGGCACCGTCCCCGTCAACATTTCGTAGAGAATGATCCCCAGTGAATAGATGTCAGACTGCTTGGTCGCCATCCCACCGCGCGCCTGTTCCGGCGACAGGTAGTGGACCGAGCCCAACACCGTATTGGTTTGTGTAAGACTGTGTTCAGACAAGGCCACAGCAATGCCAAAGTCGGTGATCTTGGCGACGCGGTGTTCGTCGATCAAAATGTTTTGTGGTTTGAGATCACGATGAATAATATTATGCTCATGCGCCGTCTTCACGGCACTGAGAATCTGTTCCATGATTTGAATGACTTCCTGATACGCAATCGGGAAGTGCTTTTTGATGTAGGCCTTGAGGTCGGTTCCTTCCACGTACTCCATAACCAGGTACTGCATGCCGTTTTCTTCTCCGACATCGTAAACCTGGACGATATTGTCATTGACCAGCTCAGTGGCGGCGAGAGCCTCCCGTTGGAACCGGCGAACGGTGCCGGGATCATCGCGCAAGTCCAACCGTAAGAGTTTGACGGAAACGTCACGATCCAAGATCAAGTCGTGTGCCAAGTAAACGTTAGCCATACCACCTTCACCCAGAGCGCGAATGATGCGGTAACGACCATTTAACGTGTAGCCCGTGCGCATCAGCCCACCTCCCCATCGTGGTTAGCGATGATCAGGACGGTGATGTTATCCAAGCCACCGGCCGCGTTGGCCATTTCAATCAGCCGGTCACACTTCTCCGCCGTGGTTCGCTCACTCAACAGAATTGCTTGAATGTCTTCATCAGAAACCATGTTGGTCAGACCATCCGTGCACAGCAATAGTTGATCACCAGTCACGAGCGGATAAGTCTTGAGGTCAAAGCGGGCATCGGTCGAGATTCCCAGAGAGCGAATAATCACGTTCTTTTGGGGATGGTGCTGAGCGGCTTGCTTGGTAATCTCACCACGTTTGACCAGTTCATTAACCAGAGAATGATCCTCGGTCAGCTGGCGAAACTGGCGATCCCGGAGCAGGTAAGCCCGAGAGTCCCCAATGTTAGCAATGACGACTTCTTCCGTAAAGTAGAGCGCGGCAACGAGGGTCGTGCCCATACCATTCAGGTCGGCAAATTGATTGGATTTATCAATAATCGATTGATTCTCCGCGGTGATTTCTCCGGTGATCCAGGTGCGGGCCGCGGCAGACGTGGTCAGGGTAGTCTGTTCGAATTCATGCCCCAGATGTGAAACGGCCATGGCACTTGCCACATCGCCTCCCTGATGACCACCAATGCCGTCAGCGATAATGGCGAGATGTTGCCCCGCCAGGTTCGTGTAAACATCCACGTAATCTTCATTATCATTACGTTGCTTGCCGATCGACGTTCGGTATGCCACTTTCATTGCCCGTCACCCCTACTTTTTCTTACGAAATGCACTCACGAAGAACCCATCCGAATCAAAATCATCCGGGTAGATGGCTAACGTGTCCGTGCTCCGGTCATCCTTGATCTTTAATTGTGTGTCAACACGCATGGATTCGAACTCGGGGTGGTCGGCCAAGAATTTGGTAGCGACATCCGCGTTTTCCGTATCCAAAATCGTGCAGGTACTGTAGACCAGAATTCCATCAGGCTTGACCTTTTCACTGACGGCATCCAGAATTCCCAGTTGCACCTTTTGAAGCTGTTGAATGTCTTGTGGGGTCTTCTCATAACGAATTTCTGGTTTCCGGCGAATTAGGCCCAATCCAGAACAAGGAGCATCCACCAAGACACGGTCGAATGTCTTCGTAGGGAATTGATCATTGATATTCCGGGCATCTAACGCCACGGCATCAACCCGGTCGCTGACGTGCATCCGGTTCGCGTTCTTTTCGATCAGCTTAACCTTTTTTGGATGCAGATCAAGCGCCGTAACTTTCCCACCCGAATGGGCGTCGAGCAGAGCAGCAATCTGCGTGGTCTTCCCACCAGGAGCAGCACAGGCGTCCAGAACTTGATCGCCGGGACGAACCTGTAAGGCCTCAACGGGTAACATGGCACTCTCGTCTTGAATCGTCAACTCACCCGTCTCAAACACGTTACTTTGGTTCGCTGCCTTATCGGTCAAACGAAAGGCGTTCCCAGCAACCACGCTGGGCGTTACCGTATAGCCTTGTGCAACCAAGGACTGTTCGACCTCTTCAACCGTAGCAACCGCCGTGTTCACACGAACAGATTGTGCGGCCGGTTGATTGACGGTCTCTAAAATGGCAACGGCCTTATCGTCACCAACCTGCTTTTGAATCGCTGTGACCAGCCATTCAGGAACGGAGTATTGCAGACTCAAGCGTTTAACTGGGTCCTTGATTTCATTGACGTCAGGTAATCCCTGACGATCCATGGCGTGCAACACGCCCGTCACAAACCGCCGAATACCTTCGTGGCCCCGGTCCTTAGCCAACTGAATGGCTTCGTTAAAGATCGCCCGCTTCGGCACACGGTCCAAGTAAAGGCCCTGATATAAAGCGACTAACAAGGTCATTTTGACCCACGGTAAGACCTTCTGGTTAGGCTTCACAAAACCTTCCAGGTAATATTCCAACGTTAATTGATGTTGGATAGTCCCGTAGACCAAGTTCGTCACGAAACGCCGGTCAACGTCGCTCAAGTTGTGACTCTCTAAAGTTGTTTCTAATTGTAAGTTTGAGTAAGCCCCGTTGGCCACACGTGTCAGTGCTTCTACGGCCAGAGCGCGGGGAGTTGTATTTTTCGTCATTATTCAGCCACCTGTTCGCCTATTGTCAGTGCATCGCTAGTTCCGTTCAGAAAGTCGGTGATACTTAACTTCGGCTTACCGGCGGGTTGAATCTCATTTAACGCTAAAACGCCATGTTCCCCAGTTGCAATCGCCAAGTGGTGCTTGTCATGGCTGACCAGTGATCCGGGCACCATATCGGTCGTCTCGTCCAGAACGGTCACATCCCAGAGCTTGGTTCGCACGCCATTCAAGAAGATATGGGCAATCGGTGCTGGCCGCAAAGCACGAACCTTGCAGTCGATCAGGTGCGCGCTTAGGTTCAGGTCGATCCGTTCCTCATTGGCCTTGATCGTCGGTGAGAAGCTGACCTTATCTTCATCCTGAGGAATCGGCGTAATTTCACCAGCCAGTAACTTAGGCAGTGTCTCCAATAAGAGATCACGACCCAAGTCACTTAATTTATCAAACATGGACCCTACATCATCTTGGTCGGTAATAGGCATTGCTTGCTGTGCCAAGACGGCGCCGGCATCCATCTTCTTTTCCATAAACATGATGGAAACCCCGGTCTCCTTGTCGCCATTCATGATGGCATAATGGACCGGTGCCCCGCCGCGATACTTCGGTAACAGGGACGCATGAACGTTCACAGCCGCCACCTTCGCCGCCTTGAGTAGCTTCGTTGGTAAGAACTGCCCAAAGGCCGCCGTCACAATCAAGTCAGGCGCTAACGCGATAGCCCGAGCCATTTCGTCACTGCCAGAGATCTTCTGTGGTTGGAGCACTTCGATGTCATGTGCCACCGCAACCTGCTTCACTGGAGAAGCGGTCAGAACATGCTTCCGTCCTACGCGCCGGTCGGGTTGGGTCACTACGGCCAAGACGTCGTAGCCCGTTTCAATTAAACTGCTCAGAATGGGCGCCGAAAATTTAGGCGTTCCCATAAAAATTACTGAAGTCATCGTACACCATACTTTCTTGGTTTTTCTTTTTCAATTAGGTTAAAAATATTGCCTGCTGTTAACCAGCGTTCAGCCTATTCAATCTCACTATTAACAACTTAAACCATAGGCGATTTTACATTGATGCTAAAGCATCGCCGTAAGATAAGCCAATAGTTTAGTCTCGTTACAACTACGACCCTGTCCGTACATCCGAACTTGTCAGTCCACTTCAATCATATCAGATTGGGCGCCCATTCCCTATCACCTTTGGCAATTTAGATAGAAAACTTATAACATGAGGCGTCGTTAGCAGCAATCGCCAGCTACATGAAATTCATCGGTTCGGAATCAATGGTAACGGAGAGACCATGACGTGCCGGTACCTGTGCCGCCTGCCGGATCTGCTCCAGTACCGGCCGCAGTTGGGGCTCCCGCTTGTATTTAATCACCACTTGATAATAATACTTCCGCTTGACCCGTGCAATTGCCTTAGGCGTGGGTCCAAGAATAATGGCATCCTTGCTGAGTCCTTGCTTCAGCGCATCCACGATCTGGTACATGGCCTTCGCCGCCACAGCTTCTTCCTCGTGACTGGCCGTTAGTTGAACCGCAAAGTAATACGGTGGGTAACTTCCCTGATGGCGCATGTGCATTTCCGTCACGAAGAACCGCTCGTAGTCTTGGCTCTGCGCCAATTGAATCGCGTAATGGTCTGGGTTAAACGTTTGAATGTAGACCTCGCCGGGTTTGGTGGCACGACCTGCTCGGCCACTGACCTGCGTCAATAACTGAAATGTCCGCTCGCTGGCCCGAAAGTCTGGTAACCCCAACGCGGTGTCGGCATTCAACACCCCCACCAGGGTGACGTTAGGAAAATCCAGACCCTTAGCAATCATCTGCGTCCCCAGTAAAATATCAGCCTTGTGCTCGCCAAATTGTCGAAGAATACGTTCGTGAGCGCCCTTACGCCGCGTAGAATCTACGTCCATTCGCAAAATTTTAGCGGTGGGCAGTAACTCTTCTAAAGCCTGCTGAACCTTCTGCGTTCCCGTACCGTAGTAACGAATCTTCTTGCTATGGCAGTTCGGGCACACGTGCGGAATGGCCTCTTCATGACCACAGTAGTGGCACTTCATGCTATGCGTATCCATGTGTAGCGTCAGTGAAATGTCACAGTTGGGACACTTCAAAACAAACCCACAATCCCGACACATCACAAAGGACGAGTATCCCCGCCGATTGAGCATCAAGACGATCTGTTCGTGCCGATCGAGTCTTTCTTGAATAGCTGTCATCAGTGGTTCAGAGAAGTCACTATCCCCCTGCTGTTTCAACTGCTCTCGCATATCGACAATGTGAACGGTGGGCATGGGTTGTGCCTTGGCTCGCTTAGAAAGGACCAGCCGAGTGTACACACCCTTGGCTGCGCGCGCGCGTGTCTCCAGTGAAGGTGTGGCACTGCCCAAGACTACTGGACAATGATGGTACTGACCACGCCAAAGCGCAACGTCTCGGGCATGATACCGCGGATTTTCATCCTGTTTATAACTACTTTCATGTTCCTCATCCATAATGATAATGCCGAGATTCTCGACCGGGGCAAAGACGGCGGAGCGGGCACCAACGACCACGGTAGCCTCACCACGGTCGATGCGACGCCATTCGTCATACTGTTCGCCTTTGGATAAGCCACTGTGCAAAACCGCCACACGCTGGCCAAACCGCGCCTTGACGCGGTTGACCATTTGCGGTGTGAGGGCGATTTCGGGTACTAACATCAATGCCGTTCGTCCCTGCTGCAGAGCCTGCGCAATGCTTTGCAGGTAAACCTCCGTTTTTCCACTCCCAGTGACTCCTTCGACCAGAAAGTTCTGGGCTTGTTGATCGTCAATGGCCCGCGTGATGCGATCCACAGCCACCTGTTGTTCCGGATTTAATTTTAAAGGTTGCGTCGGCGTAACTGGCTGGTGAAAGGGATCGCGGTAGACCTCGAGCGTACTCTTGGTCAGCCACCCCTTGTCCGCGGCAGTCGCGATAACGGCAGGTGTAACACCGGCCTGTTTCGCCACGGTGGCCTGCGCAATCACCTTACCTGCCGGCATCTGTGCTAGGTAGGTAAGCAATTCGGCTTGCTTTGGTGCGCGCTTCGCCACCTCACCAGCAATCTCTTGGAGCTTATCCGGCGTCAGCGCTGGCGTGATTCCCGTGGTCGTCTTGGCAGCCGCCTTATCCTTGACCTCATAGACGACCTCGACCTTGCCTGCCCGTTGCAGTTTCAACAGGCCAGCAACCGTGGTGTCATCGAGCTTTGTCGCGTCAAAGTCACGTGGGGCACCTTCCGGAAAATACGTGGCCATTTCATTCGGTGTCAGCGTGGCCGTCGGTTGTACTTGCCGTTTAGGCTGAGTCTTTAACAGGTTAGGCAGCATCGTTTGAATGCAGGTAATTCGAAAAGCATAAGTCGCATTCGCCAACCAATCGGCCAGCTGACGCAACTCGTCGTTCAGAACGGGCGCGAGGTCGAGCACGGTCTCGATTGGCTTTAGCTGGCCATCAAAACTAGTGACGTCACTCAGCCCCACGACCACACCGGAGACTAGGCGGTGACCACGGCCAAACGGCACGATCACGCGCATCCCCACCTGTACCTGATGTTCCAGCTCGGCCGGAATCGCGTAGGAATACGGATCGTTCGTCTGCATGGTTGGAACATCTACTAAAATTTGGCCAATCTGGGCCATGGTTGTCACCTCATTTCGTTGCTAAAATTTTGGCGAGTTTCGCGATTAACGCCGAGGCAATCAGTGTTTTACTGGTCTTAGGCGTTTGGTCGCTGACCCCGTCAGCCTGGATAAATGTGACCTGGTTATCATCGCTATTAAAGCCGATGTCAGCGCGGGAAACGTCGTTAGCGGCCAAGAGGTCTAGTGACTTGGATCGAAGCTTGTGCTGGGCGTTAGCAAGTAAATTCTGCGTCTCCGCAGCGAAACCGACCGTGACCTGATCCGTGCGCTTAACTTTAGCGACCTCGGCCAAAATATCCGGCGTTTTTTTCAATTTCAAGATTAATTCATCATTGTCTTGAGTCTTCTTAATTTTCTGATCAGCGGTCGTCAGTGGTTGAAAATCTGCCACAGCAGCGGCCATCACGAGTGCATCCGTCTGAGGAAAACGTGTTAAGACCGCATTCGCCAAATCTGTGGTGCTTTGAATGGGCACCACCGTCACCCCAGTTGGGGGAGTCAGCCGCGTGGGTGCTGTGATCAACGTCACATCAGCTCCCGCTTGCTGAGCAGCTGTGGCCACCGCATATCCCATCTTGCCAGAGGAGTCATTGGTCAAGAAACGCACGGGGTCGAGACGTTCACGCGTCCCACCGGCCGTGACAATAATCGATTTCCCTTGTAGTGTCTGGGGCGTAAAGAGCGCTAACTGGTTAATTTGGCGCATAATTTCGGTGGGTTCTAGGAACCGTCCCGTTCCGGAATAGCCTTCAGCTAAAGCCCCAGTAGCAGGCGTCAAAACGGTGACGCCATCGTCACTTAACCGTTGCCGGTTCCGTTGGGTCGCAGCGGCCTGCCACATATGGCTGTTCATGGCCGGCACCACAATTTTGGGCGCACTGGTTGCGAGCCAGGTGGCACTCGCCACATCATCAGCCAGACCATTGGCAAATTGTGCCATCAGGTTTGCGGATGCCGGTGCTGCTATCGCCAAGTCGGTCCAATCGGCCAACTCGACGTGGGCAATCTGACCATCGTCGCGCCACCAGGTAGCATCCGTCAACACCGGCTGCTTGGTCAAAGCCGCAAAGGTCGCGGGCGTCACAAATCTAGCCGCAGCCTGGGTCAAAACGATTCGCACGGTTGCACCGGCACGTTGCAACTCACGGGCTAACGTAGCCGCTTTATACGCCGCCACGCTCCCACTGATGGTTAACGTCACATGTTTCCCTTCTAACATACTTTCCCTCCGTTCACATTTTACTAATGGTTAAAAAAAGCCAGATTACCCAACGGCAACCTGGTCTTTTCTGAAATGCCCGTGTTAGGCGTTCAAATCCTTTTCGTCCGGATCGATCATTAAAGCACCGGCCGCAATTTCTTCGAGAGCCCGACCAATCGTCTTAGGCGACTTGTAGTCGGTCAACAGTGGCTTAGCGCCGGCATCGAGTTCGTGTGCCCGCTTGCTAGCCAACATAATCAAAGAATACCGTGAATCCACTTGTGCCAATAAATCATCAACTGAGGGATAAAGTAGCATTATTTATTCGTCTCCAATCATTTGTTCGTAATCCGGCATGACCCGGGTTACCCGTAACCGTTCACTGCGAATAATCATTTGAATCCGATCAACAGCCTTGTTGACTTCGTCGTTTACCACGGCGTAGTCGTAGTTGCGCATCATTTGAATTTCACCAACGGCCTTCTTGATTCGTTTGTTAATGACGTCCATAGCGTCAGTTCCCCGACCAATCAACCGGTGCTTCAATTCCATCAAGTCAGGCGGCGTCAAGAAAACAAAGACGGCATCGGGACAATTCGCCCGAACCTGCATGGCACCATTGACTTCAATTTCCAAGAAAACATCCTTGCCTTGATCCAAGGTCTCATTAACATATTTTAACGGGGTGCCATAGTAGTTGTCAACATACTTGGCGTATTCCAGCATCTGTCCGGTCCGAATATTCTCCTCAAATTCCTCTTTGGAGACGAAGTAGTAGTCGACACCGTTGACTTCGCCTTCGCGCGGTTTCCGCGTTGTCATCGAAATGGAGTAAGAAAAGTCGGTCGCGCCAGTCTCAAACAATGCCTTACGCACCGTTCCCTTACCAACACCGGATGGACCTGAAAGCACAATGAGCATTCCACGTTTAGCCATCGTTTAAAAATCCCTTCAATAATAATTTAATTATGACACCGTCACCACTGGCCACCGTGTCGTTTAAAGTCAATCATCTTTGACTTCAGCTATAATCTATAGGTTACTATATTACCACTATTTAGGAAGAAATACTCCCCCTAGCACCGAAAACGTCGAAAAAAGTCTGATTTAGCGCTTGAAACAGTTGTTCGGGGGGGCAAGCAACAATTATCCCCACAGGCCTAACTAATCATCCGGATTTCTCATGAATTGAAAATTTAAGCCAATCTCGCTAACCTTTGGTATCACTAGTTTGATTGCTCGTTAACCACCTGAAAGATTAAGATAATCGCAAATCGCGAGAAAAAAGGCTTGCAATATCAAACACGTGTTCGTATAATGAAAATACAAACAAATGTTCGAGGTGATCAGCATGCAAAACTTAATTACTAATGGCACGACTGCCCTGTCTGATCGGGTAGCAACAGCGTACAAAGAACTCTTCAGTGATTTGCCAGTGATTAACGGCCAAGTCGTTTATCCACAGATGCCCGCCTTTCAATTGACCTATTTTATTCAACAGGCTCTCGACCGGCACTACTTAGTCCGGCTCCAATTTAAAGCCGCTACGGATGTCGCCCCTTCCACGGTCATCGGCCACCTGAAAGAAGACGCCGCTGGTCACCTCATCCTCAAGCAAACCCATGCCTTAACGACCATCGTGGCCCCTGGCCTGCTACGTTCGGTGCAGCGCGCCCGTTAAACTTTACTAAATGAAGTCCCTCTGGAACAGCTCATGTACGATAAGCTTTCCAGAGGGACTTTTGTGTTATTTATTTGGAAAAAACAGTTGCGGCATGCGCCACGTGGTGAAAATACAAGGGATACCCGTTGACGTCCTTGCCATGCCGATATTGTTTGACAGTCAGCGTTCCCTGTTTAACCTTGACTAAGAATTTACCGTTCTTGATCTTAATTGTCTGATAGCCGTTGGCGTCAGTCTTCTTCGACCACGTGCAAGTACCCGCCTTCACGGTTCGGCTGAGCCGATAGGTCTTCTGATCGACGGGATGCCACTGCTGCTTCGCATAGTAGCCCCCACCGAAGATGAATGCCGACTTGGTTACCTTCACCCGATACTGTAGATTCTCGTACTGAAACCAACTCCCACGATAAGCCTTGGGCGTGGTGCTGGCTGTGGTCACGGCCTTAATTGGCTGTGGTTGCAGATTGACAGCCCCCACTGAAACACCCAGAGAAATCGCGGCTAACCCCAAAACTAGTCTCACTTTCATCATAACATCCCCCAAATTAGTGTTCTACATCACTAATTATACGATACTTAATTGTTCCCAACTATTGAAGTGCCTGTCTTACCCGGACTTCTTAAGTTCTGTGGGCGGCTTAATTTGTTAAGTTAACTTAGTTTCCGATAACAAGTAAAAACTGGATTCACTCAGAGCATTCTCCGAATGAAGCCAGTTTTCAATCATTATTTATCATTTAGCATGGCTCTTTCGCCACTGTGACGCAGCTAAGCTCAAGCCTAAGATCAGGAAGCCAATCAGCATGGTTAACACACTACGCTGACCATTAGTCCGTGGCAGGTAGCTATTAGTATTTGCATGATGTTTGGCTGCTTGAGAGCCCCCATTGGCAACCGTACCAGCTGCGGTGCCACCATGCCGTGGCGTGGTCGAACTGGAGTTGCTGGATGCCACGTTGGCCACTGTGGTGTGCTTGGCTTTGGTGGACGAGGTGCTTGTAGAATTGGTGCTGGAACTGCTTGAACTTGATGACTTGCTTGACGTAGACTCTGAGGAGGAATGACTTGAGCTAGCAGGGGGCGTAACTACCGTCTTAGAACTACTAGAACTACTGTCCGAAGTGTTAGGTTCATCCTTCTGGGAAACATTAACAGTATCACTACCGTTTTCGGGTACAATTGCTTGAACCTTTTGAGAGTTGACCTTGTAGCCACTCGGTGCCTCAATCTCCTTAAAGTAATAAGTGCCTGCATTCAAACCAGAGACTTTCAGTTCACCCTTATTATCGGTTTTCAAGCCGCTTTGGAGAACATTTCCATCCGCATCTTCTAAGTTGTAAACAGCATTAGCCAAGACCTTTTTGGTTGATGCATCGGTTTTAGTCAAAATAACCGACGTCTGCTGGTCCTCTGCCGTTTCCTCTATCGGTGAAAAATTGGTAGACGCTTGAATAACAACATCATGCTTAGTCGGACTAACAAGATAGCCATCCGGTGCCTTAGTTTCTTGGTAGTAATAGTCCCCTGGTGCCATATATGACCACGTTATTTGACCAGCATCATTTGTTGTCGCGGTATAAGTTTCATTCGTATTATTTTTGTTCGTTAAGGTATATTCGGCCCCAGCTAATGGCTGGCCATCTGCACCTGTCTTGGTTAATATAATATTCTGTCGATAATAACCATTTATCAGTGCTGTACCACCCCAATAAGTATCAGCATTCGTATCAATCGGGTTATCGCTTGTCCCTGGCCCTGGTTCTCCAGCTTCACCAGTAGAGCCATTATCACTAGTTAACTGAACACTATTTGTGAAATATCCCCCAGATCCCGCTAAGTTCGACGTCACCTTAGTTGTATAATAAATTTCTATTTTTTTAGAATTAATATTGGCAAATGAAAAAGTAATATTCTTACCATCTACAGAATGAGATAACGTTGTATCTTTCTCAATTTCTGATTGGTACTCATAAACACTGTTACCCTCGCCACCAGGAGACGTGGTCTTAACATATCTTGTAATCTTATCAAAAGTCTGATTGTCCCCCAATGTATCTACCAGAGTGACCTTACCCATATCGGCATATTGCAAATTAAATACAATATCCCAAGTAATAGTCGTCGGTAAAATTGACGTATCCGTAGTATTGGACCATCCTACTTTATTAATGACCATTTTATTATCTGAGGAACCACCGCTCTCAGAATTAGTTCCCTTCACAACAAATTGAAGTGAACCAGTCCGACCAGCATTTGTTTTTGCTAGTTCACCATTGAATTGAATATATGCTTTAGGATCATGTGAATCATCAATATAAAATGTTCCAACGCTTTTCGCATTATCATTCGCATTACTGAATACACCGATTTTATTCGATTGGGAAGTATTACTGCCAGCAGGTAAAGTAACAGCAACAGTATCACCGTCATTGATAGGAACATCATCAGCAACTCCCCAATTGTAGGTTAATTGATAATTGTTCCCAGAAAGCAAGCTAGTGATGTCTGATGGCTCAGCAAACTGTCCATGGCCTGTTCCTAATTGAATAGTTGAAGGCGCATTTAGGCCAGTGGTATCACTCGTAGTTACTGCATGAGCATTCAAGCTCTGACCACCACTAACTAAAATAAGTAACCCAACTAACAAACTAATCCCAAATACACCAATCGTTTTGCATATTTTCCACATGACACACACCTCTACACCGTTTTTGTTTGCTAAATCAATTATATATCAATCTTCAATCTAATTTAAGGGGTAATTTGTAATAGTATTAAACTAAACCGCACACAATAGTAAAAGCCGTTATCAATCACTTGATAACGGCTTAATTATACACTTATTAGTTTTTCGTTTTGTGATGACTATCCTTGACCTCATCGGCTAACTTTAATAACTCATGCGCATGTTCCAACGCCAGCTTCGTTACCTGAGTTCCCGCCGACATTCGTGCTAATTCATCCACTCGGCTGGATTCGTCTAAACGCGTCAAAGATGTTTCGGTGCGTTTGCCCACAACCTGCTTGGCGATAAAGTAGTGATGATCGGCCATGGCAGCGACTTGTGGTAAGTGCGTGATACAAAGGACCTGTGAAGCTTGGGCAATGCCACTGATCTTTTCAGCAATGGCCTGGGCAACCCGACCACTGACTCCGGTATCGACCTCATCGAAAATAATTGAGGTGATTCCCTGTGACTCGGAGAAGATGGTCTTTAATGCCAGCATGATCCGAGACAACTCCCCACCGGACGCAATCTTGGCCAGCGGTCGCATGGCTTCCCCAGGGTTGGTCCGCAAGTAGAATTCCACGTGGTCCAACCCAGTACTCATCAGTGATTGGGTCTTCGACCGGGTAAAATGCACGGCAAAGACTGTCTTATCCATGTACAAATCCGCTAATTCCCCATGAATGGCCTTCTCCAGACGTTTGGCCGCTTCCTGCCGGGCCTTACTCAATTTTTCTGCCAGCTTCAACAACACGGACGCCTGACTGGTAACCCGCTCTTCCAAGTCATCAGCCGTCTCATCGGTTGCTTGCATCTGTTTGAGCTCCGCGGCAATCTTGTCGTAGTAGCTGAGCACCTGTTCCTCAGAGTCGCCGTACTTTCGCTCCAACTGATTGATCACGTCCAGACGCCGCTCGATCTCATCCAAGCGACCCTCGTCCCACTCCAGTAGATCCAGTTGAGAAGAAACATCTCCCACAGCGTCACTCAACGCGTAATAGGCTGTCTCCAAGCTAGATGCAATCTGCTTGAACGCGGGATCAAAATCGGCAATGGCTTGCATCGACTGCATGGCACTCCCAATCTGGTCATTGGCACCAGCACTAGTCTCTTCACCGGTCAAAATGACCTGGGTCTGTTGGAGAGCATCATTGATCTTTTGGAAATTATCCAACCGATCACGCTCTGCTACCAGCTTATTTTCTTCGCCAGTTTGAAGCTGTGCCGTTTCAATCTCATTGACTTGAAATTTTAGCATGTCAAGATGTTGGGCCCACTCTTTCTCGTTCGCCCGCCGATTCTCTAATGTGACCTTGAGTTGCGTGTACGCCGCATACTTTCGCGTGTACTCCTCACGCAACTTAGCCACCTTATTTCCGGCGAACTCATCAAGCATCCCCAAGTGCTTTTCCGGTTGCATGAGCTCCTGATGCTCGTTTTGGCCGTGGATGTCGACCGCCGTCTCGCCGATTCGTTTCAGCGTGCTGGTATTGACCAACATACCATTCACGCGGCAGGTGTTGCGACCGTTCGCATGAATCTCTCGCTGGAGAATCACGCTACCATCGTCGTGATCGATGCCCAATTCATCCAGCACCCGGTAGGTCGTTCCCCCGGTGGGAAAAATAAAGCTTCCTTGAATAATCGCCTTGTCGGTGCCCGTCCGTACAAAGTTAGCCGACCCCCGACCACCGGCCAACAGGCCCACGGCGTCAATGATAATTGACTTCCCAGCACCCGTTTCCCCGGTCAAGACAGTCATTCCATTTTTAAAGGCCACGTCCAGTTGATCAATAATGGCAAAGTTTTTAATAGACAGCTCCTGTAACACGTTCTGACCTCCCAAAATTTAAAGCAAATTTATTCGTTATCGTTAGTTTTATACGTAATTTTTGAATATTAAATTCCTGTATATTTTCAGTCTACAAGCCCTATTTTATAACTTTCCCAGTCAGAACACGACCCAACCGACAAAAACTTATCAGATCGACCGAAACGTCACGAGACTAAAACGACCACAGCTGCTTCGTCAGCACTGTGCTGGTCGGTCAGTCGTGGTCGGTCTCTTAATCCGCAATCATGCGGTCAATTGTCTCTTCTAGTTGTAACGCACCCTTATGGGAAACGCAAACGGTCAACACGGAGCTGTCGTCGCCGACCGTGCCAAACACGAACTCATAGCGCATCTGATCCAGTAGCGAGGCAATCACCGGGCCATTGCCTGGCAACACCTTCAAGATGGTAAACTCCCCCTGAACGGCGAAGGAGACGTAGGCGTTTTGCAAAGTTCGCTGCAGCTTCTTCTGGGTATCAATCTTCTTTTGGACTGGAAGGCTGTAACGATACCCGCCCGATTCGGCAGGTAGCTTAACCAGCTGCATCTCCTTAATGTCCCGCGAAATCGTCGCCTGTGTGACATGAATGCCATCAGCTTCCAGAAGATGGACGAAATCCTCCTGCCGTTCGATTTCTCGTGAGGTTAATAAGTGTTTGAGTAATTGCTGGCGTTCTTGCTTCTTCATACCTGGCCCCCCTTTTTCTCTGATAAAAAAATGCATAATCTTATCATATACCAGACCTAAGTATTTGGAAAGCAAATTCTCATAATTTTCTCATAAACTAGTGGTTTAGGCCCTCATAGGCAGCATCAATCGTCTGTTCAACGGAAACTGAACTTGCACAGACTGCATTTTTATCAACCGAACGTAAATGCACCAGGAACTCAATATTACCTTCGCCCCCCTTGATTGGGGAGAAGTCCAAGCCAAGCACACTGTAGCCAGTCGCTACGGCAAAGTCAATAATACGTTGAACCACTGCGGTATGGACGGCGCGGTCACGGACGATTCCATGACTACCAACATCCGCTCTGTCCGCCTCAAATTGTGGTTTGATCAACGCAACCACGTCGCCACCGTCAGCAATAATAGCTTTCAATGGTGGCAAAATCATCTTCAATGAAATAAAGGACACGTCGATTGAGCTAAATGTTGGTTGGCCGCTGGTAAAGTCGGCTAACTTACTGTAACGGAAGTTGGTATGCTCCATGACGATAACCCGCGGGTCCTGACGCAGCTTCCAAACGAGCTGATTACTGCCAACATCCAAGGCATAGCTGAGTCTGGCGCCGTTTTGCAGCATCACATCGGTAAAGCCCCCAGTCGATGAGCCAATGTCCAAGACGACCCGGTCAGTCACATCGATCTTGAAGACATCGAGTGCCTTGGCCAACTTAAACCCACCTCGTGAGACGTAGGGTAATGGATGACCCTTCAGATGCAGCTCCGTATCCCCCGAGATCATCGAACCCGGTTTATCCAGTCGTTCCTCGTTAGTCCCCAGAATTTCGCCGGCCATCACGGCACGTTTGGCCTCGTCTAGCGATGTAAACAAGCCCTGTTCAACTAATAAATCCGCAACACGTTTTTTCTTCATGCCTTCACCCGTTTCGTATCAAAGTAACTGAAAAACGACGCCAAGAGATCACGCCCCTCACCAACTGGCAAGGCGGCTAGTGCCTGCTTACCGGTCTGAATCGTGTCGATCAGAGCCTGATTCGCCCCAGCTAAGCCCAGCTTACCGGGATAGGTGTTCTTAGCCTCGCCGGCGTCCTTTTGCGTGGCCTTGCCCAACTCAGCGGCCGTACCAACTACGTCCAGAATGTCATCATAAATCTGGAAGGCCAGACCAAAGGCGTCGGCAAATTGTAGATAGGGTGCCCACTGTGCTTGTGGCGCTTGCCCGATAATCAATCCAGCCTGCACCGCATAGTGAAGTAGCGCCCCCGTTTTCTCACGGTGAAGTACCCGCAACTCAGCCAGCGGCAAATCCACGTGTTCGGACTGCACGTCCTTGGCCTGACCTGACACCATACCGCCAGGGCCGGCCGCAACGGCCAACGCTTGAACCAATTGTGCCTGCGTTGTTGCGGGGAGATCCGTTGCCGTCAGCCACTGAAAGGCCAACGTCAAGAGACCATCCCCGGCCAAGGTTGCCATCCCAGCACCAAATTTGACGTGATTGGTTGGTTCCCCACGACGCAGATCATCGTTGTCCATCGCCGGTAAGTCATCGTGAATCAAGGAATAGGTGTGCAGTAGCTCCAGCGCCATGGTTGGTCGCCAGTCACGCGCCTCATCAAACGCCACGTTCAGAGCCTGCAGCGTGGCGACCGTCAGTAAGGGCCGCAACCGCTTGCCACCGGCCATGACGGAATAGGCCATGGCTTCGGCCAAACGTGAATCGCCGCAATCCTGATCGATAGCCGCTGGTAACGGCGCATTTAACCGCGGAACCCAGGTCGTTTCAAATTGTTTTAGCCGCGTATCAATCGGCATCACCTGTGCCCCCTTGTGGCGTCTCGAAAGCTTGTTCCTGATCGTTGTCGTCCATCATCGTGGCTAAAGTCTTCTCTGCCCCTTGTAGGGTACTTTGAAGATCCTTACTCAAGGCCACGCCCTTTTGAAATTGGGAAAGCGCTTGTTCCAAGGGAATGTCTCCCTGTTCCAGTTGGGCGACAATATTTTCTAGAGTTGTTAAATTTTCTTCAAAGGTTGGTTTTTGTTCTTCACTCATGTTAATCCTCCGATGTCGATTGAATGTCAGTAATGTTTGCAGTTGCGGTGCCGTCGCTCAAGTGAATCGTAGCAGAACCGATCTTCAAGTCAGCCGTCTGCCGTACCACATGCTTGTCTTGTGTCACGTAGCTGTAGCCTCGGCCCATGATCTTCAGTGGGCTCAGATAGTCCAGACCGTTGATCAGTTTGCCCACGTGTTCTTGGCGATCGGCCAAATAACGCTTGGCCTCGGTGTTGAGTCGTTCAGCTAGTTGGGTCACCGTCGTCTGATCGCGTTGGACTCTAGCTAACGGATTGTGACTTCGTAAGTTCTGTTGCGCCAACTGGTAGCGCTGCTGCGTCTGCTGAAGTTGTGTCTGCATATTGCGAGCTAACCCCTGTTGCGCGTGGTCCAACCGTTGAACGTAGGTCTCATACAGTCGCTGTGGTTGCCGGAAAACATAGGCAGCCATTAATTTGTTGAGGCGTTCCTGCTGGAAATTGATCCGATTGGTCATCGCGTTATACAGCCGTGTGCGTTGTTGCTGCAGCTTGACCACCTCATCGGTTAACACGGGAACTGCCAATTCAGCCGCCGCAGTCGGTGTTGCTGCACGCACATCCGCAACGAGGTCGGCAATTGTCGTATCCGTCTCGTGACCAACAGATGAGATCACGGGAATCCGACTCGCTGCGATGGCCCGGGCCACCGGTTCCTCGTTAAATGGCCAGAGATCTTCGATGGAACCCCCACCACGCCCAATAATCAACGTGTCATAGGTACCTGTTGCATTGACGCGTTCGAGCTGCCTCACCAGATCCTGTGCCGCGCCGTCACCTTGAACCACTGCTGGGTACAGGACAATCTGTGCAATCGGATAGCGCCGCCGCGTGGTCGTAATGATATCCCGAATAACCGCCCCACTGGGACTCGTGATCACCGCAATCCGCTTGGGAAACCGGGGCAGTGGCCGCTTAGGTGCTGAGAACAGCCCCTCATCGGCTAATTTTTTCTTTAGTTGTTCATAAGCCTGATAGAGTTGGCCAACACCATCTGGCTCCATCCGTTCCACGTAGATCTGATACTGGCCAGTCGGTTCATATAGGGAGATGCGACCGGTAACCAGGACTTTCATACCCGTTTCTGGTGTAAACTTTAACTTTTCAAACGCCGAGCGAAACATAATCGCACTAATCTTAGCGCGGTCATCCTTCAGACTAAAGTACTGGTGGGCGTGTGGCCGCAGGCGAAAGTTTGAAATTTCACCCGTCAGGTAAACCTTACCCAGGTACGGGTCCACCTCAAATTTACGTTTTAAATACTGGGTTAACGCCGTCACCGTTAAGTAATCAGTTGCTGCCAAGTTGCTCACTCCACTCACATAAGTCTACCGTCTGCTGCATCAGTGTGGCAATCGTCATCGGCCCCACGCCACCTGGCACCGGCGTGATTGCGCCGGCCCGATCCACAGCCGCGTCAAAATCAACATCACCGGTCAATTTACCATCTTCATCACGGTCCATTCCTACATCAATGACGATGGCTCCGCGCTTAATATCATTACCCTTAATGAGGTGGGCCACACCGGTCGCCACGACGAGAACATCTGCGGTTCGCGTGATCTCTTCCAGGTGTTTTGTGTGTACGTGAGCTACGGTCACCGTCATGTCGGCATTCAGTAGCATAGCCGCCATAGGCCGACCGACAATCATACTGCGCCCAACGACCACGGCCCGTTTCCCACGGAGGTGTTCATTTAAGCTGTCCAGCATCGTCATAATACCACGGGGCGTACACGAGACCGGATAACGGCCCGGCAGGTTAGCAAAGAGCCGGCCCACGTTCAGCGGGTGAAAGCCATCCACATCCTTCTTAGGATCGATGGCAGCCACGACCGCTTGCTCATCCAAACCCACGGGGAGTGGCGACTGAACAAGAATGCCATGAATACTGTCATCATGATTATAATCGTTCACGATAGCGAGGAGCTCAGTCTGGCTGATGGTTGCGGGAAGTTCCCTTACCACGGACTTAATGCCCAATTTAACGGCCTTACGGTGCTTGTTCCGCACGTAAATGGTGCTGGCTGGATCATCGCCCACGATGATGACGGCGAGACCAGGAACGGCCCCCTGTTCTTTCAGTGTGGCAACGCGCTGTTGCGTCTGCGCGTTGAGATCCCTTGCGATCTGTTTCCCGTCGATGATGATTGCCATATGACTTGTCCTCCCCTAAAATTCAAAGTTACTTTCCATTTTAGCATACCTTATCTGAAAACGGGGGTGGTATCCGTTCCCATAAAAAAATCTATATATTTAGCGTGGGGTACGGGTATTTTGGCCCTGCCAGCCGCTATTGTTGTGCCACTCATTTAGCGCTAAAATTTAAGTCATTTAAACAAAAAACCGACCGCCACAAAAGGGCAGTCGGTCTCTTAGTTTAAGCTTGTGAATCAGCGGAATCGTCGTCCAAAGTATGGGCGAGTACCCCGTTGATGAAGCGACGAGAACGGTCATCGCTGAAGTTCTTGGCTAATTCCAAGGCTTCGTTGACGGCAACTCGGTTCGGCACTTCTTCCACGTGCTCGATTTCAAAGAAAGCCATGCGCATAATGACCAGATCGGTCTTTGCGATACGCTTTAATTGCCAACCGGTACTCAAGTACTGGTCGATCTGGGCATCCAACTCGGGTTGGTGCGCCAAAACGCCTTGCACTAACGTTGTCAGGTAGGTGGGCACGGGAACGGTTTGGTTCGGGTCATCGGTCAGGACACGTTGGTACAACGCGTCTTGATCAGCTTCGGGATTGGCATTCAATGCGAAGAGCATTTGAAATGCGCGTTCCCGAATTTGATGTCGTGTAAGTGTCACTATTGGTCACTGTCTCCTTCATCGCTCTGGTTGAACAGGTTATCTGGATCGACCTGTTGCGCCGTCTTTTCGGGAATGACGCCTTCCACGTGAACGTTTACTTCACGTAAATCGAGGTCCGTCATGAACAACAATTGTTGCTTCACGCTATCTTGAATGGCCAAGGCAACCTTGGGAACCGCTACCCCGTAATTCAAGTAAACGTACACATCAACTGCTAGTTCGTCGCCGTCAAACACGAGCTTCACGCCCTTACCGTGTTGTTCTTTGCGACCCAAAAGCTCCGTGACGCTGTTTGCTAGTGAACCACGCATCCGCGCAACGCCTTCAGTTTGGCTAGCCGCAATGCCGACGATGATTTCGAGGACTTGTGGTGCCACTTCGATCTTACCCAGTGCGGGTTCCTTTGATTCTAAAATGATATTAGTATCTTCTGCCATTCGTTGACCCTCCCTTACTGTTTAAACGTATAAAAACTTAGGCACGAGAAATGTAGGTACCGTCAGTCGTGTTGATGGAGAGCTTGTCGCCTTCGTTAACGAAGAATGGCACTTGAACGACTAAACCAGTGTTCATGGTAGCAGGCTTGGAACCACCAGAAGCGGTGTTCCCCTTGATACCAGGTTCAGTAGCCGTAACTTCCAAAACAACGGTATTAGGAACTTCAATCCCAATAACTTCGGTCCCAAATTGAACCAAGTCAACATTCATGTTTTCTTGCAAGTAAGGCAGTTGTGCCTTGATTTGGTCATCAGGAACTTCGATTTGTTCGAAGTTATCCGTATCCATGAAGACACGGTTGTCAGCGTCTTCGTAAAGGTATTGCATAGAACGCGTCAAGATATCAGCACGTTCCATCTTAGCACCGGCACGGAAAGTCTTTTCTTGAACGGCACCCGTCCGTAAGTTCTTTAGCTTTGAGCGAACGAAAGCGCCACCCTTACCTGGCTTTACGTGTTGGAATTCAACGATCCGCCAGATTGCGTGATCGACTTCGATAGTTAAACCATTTTTAAAATCAGCAGTAGAAATTGCCATAATGTTGTCAGCCTCCTAAAATATGTCCTCTTTATAATATCAATTTTTACCCATAAAAAGCAAGATGAGCGTGTGACTTACAGAATAATTAAATTCCGCGGTGCCGTCGTCAGCGTCTCGTGGCCCTCTGGCGTCACCAGCAAATCGTCTTCGATCCGTAGACCGCCCTGATCCGCAAAGTACACGCCAGGTTCAACCGTGATGACTTCATTAGCCGCCATCACGTCGGGCCAGCCGCGGCCAATGTTCGGCCCTTCATGAATATCTAGGCCAATACCATGACCGGTTCCATGGATAAAGGCCTCACCGTAACCCTGTGTGGTCAGGTAATCGCGCCCAATTTTATCGAGCTCACCACCGGTCACACCGGGTTTAACAGCTGCCATGATCTTCTCCTGCGTCGTTTGAACCGCCTGGTAAGCCGACTTGAGCAGCTCACCGGGATCACCCAACGCCACGGTCCGGGTCACATCAGAAGTGTACCCATCCACGTAGAACCCACAGTCGATCGTGACCATGTCATGATCCGCCAATAACTTGTCGCTGGCTGAACCGTGTGGCCAGGCCGACCGTTTGCCACTAGCGACGATCGTCTCGAAGCTTGTACCGGTCGATCCATGGTCACCCATCCAGTGTTCCAACCACTGCGCTGCTTGGCGTTCACTCATACCGACATGGAGCTGATCGAGCAACGCCGTAACCCCTTGACTAGTCAAGGTAGTCGCTTTACGAATTGCCGCAATCTCAGTCGGTTCCTTAATCTGCCGTAAATTATCCACAACCCCAGCTAATGGTACGATGTCCGTCCACAGGTGCTCGTCTAACCACTGATACTCGCTCAAGGATAAACTATCCTCAATTCCGAGTACGGTGGCCCCTACGGCCTGTAAATGGTCATTAGCGGCCTGCAAATAGTCCCGTGTGATCGCCAGCGGCATATCTGGAATGGTTTCTTTCAATTCCGTCAGATACCGTGCATCGGTGATGAACACAGCATCCTTGGCTGTCACCAGGAGATACCCATCACCGCCCTCAACGCTTGCCCCAGCTAAATACTGCTGGTTGCTTGCACTAGACACCAAGAAACTGTCGATACTGAGCCGGTCAAATTGTGCTTGTAACCGTTCAATTCTAGTCGACATCAACCCAACCCCCTTGCAATTTTAGAGATGAATTTGATTCTGGAAAGACTTTCTTCGCTGACGTCGCACAAGACACATGACGCGTCGCCACGACAAACAGCGATGAAAGCCGTCATCTTGCCTAACGACTTCCCTGGTAAGCGTACCATTTTATAGAAAAACGGCAACCCCAGCTAGAGAAATCACCGGCTCGTGTACTCGGTCATAACTAAGAAAAGATATGTAGCTGGCCAAAAACGGCCAGTTTCTCTAGTTGTGACTAACGACCACTAACAGCCGATTCGAGAAACGCCCCGTCATTGCCAACAGACAGTCAGCTGGATGGAACACCTTTCATTTTAGAGAGAGAAAGAAGAGCTTAAAGCGAATTGGTCTCGCCTCAAGCTCTTCAGTCGTACGAGGAAAACCTCGTGTTATTTAGCTACTTCTTCAGTAACTGGGTATACGGATACTTGACGCTTGTCACGGCCAAGACGTTCGAATTTAACGACGCCAGCAACCTTAGCAAACAAAGTATCATCCCCACCGCGGCCTACGTTCACACCTGGGTAGATGTGTGTACCACGTTGACGGTAGAGGATAGAACCACCGGTAACAGTTGAGCCATCAGCAGCCTTCGTCCCAAGACGACGACCAGCAGAGTCACGACCGTTAGCAGTAGACCCACCACCTTTATGGTGAGAGAAGAATTGTAAGTTCATGTTCATCAGCATAAGTTTCACCTCCGCAAATTAATCTTTGGTTTCTGCGAATTTAACAAAATCCGCGTAATTTGTGGCGACATCTTTTAACCCATCCGCAAAACTCTGGAGAAGCGTTTGTCCCTTAAGTTCAGCCGTTGCTTCCAGCTTTGGTGGGAGGTGGACTTCCAGAAAACCACCTTCCTGATCACGGTTGTCGACCTGCACTGGAATCTTAGCGATTCGTTGCAGGGCATTGACAGTCGTGATCGCAAGCACCGATACTGCAGCACAAACAATGTCTTGACCATACTCACCTGAGTCAGCATGGCCAGTGATTTGGAATGAATCGATTCGGTTAGCTCCGTGATGGAACGTCGCGTGAATCATCGAGATCGCCTCTCTAATCTTTAGGCTTAAGCGTTGATAGCATCAACGACAACCTTGGTATATGGTTGACGGTGACCCTTCTTCGTATGAGTACCCTTCTTGGCCTTATACTTGTAAGTAACAACTTTCTTTTCCAGACCCTGCTTTTCAACAGTTCCAGTAACAGTTGCACCTGCAACAGTTGGCGTCCCGATCTTAGGCGTTTCGCCACCGACAAAGACAACTTGGTCAAAAGTAACCTTTTCACCAGCTTCAACGTTCAACTTTTCGACGTAAACAGCTTGGCCTGCTTCGACCTTGTACTGCTTGCCGCCAGTTACGATAATTGCGTACATGTGTGTGCACCTCCTTATAATATTAGACTTAGACTCGCCGAAAACAAGTGCTCCGCAAGCGGAAAACTTAATGACTCGTCCCGAGCGGTTGCAGCTGTGGAAGTCCACAAATACAACATGAAAATTATACTTGATAGGATTTCTCACGTCAAGCTTTATTTTCATTCCGAGCAGAAATGATCACTTGATTCGGCGTCTGATCCTATCACAAGCAACGATTCAAGAACAACCTTATTTTTCTAAGTTACACGTGATAAACCACTCCCGTAGCCGGGTCGCCTCAGTGCTTGGCAACAGTGCCGCAAAACTACGGCCCAAGTGGTTATAACTAAAACGACGGTCATCGGCCAACCATTGCATGACCATCCCCATGAAGGCGGAGGCCAAGTAGCTCGCTGGAATTTCATTTTCCGTCATGTGAAAGTTCTGCTTATTTCCTTCGAAGTTTAAGCCAAACTGATACAATTTCTGAATCAGCGTAGCCAGTAAGTATTCCCGAAAGCGTGGAAATTGCGTGTCAAACAGTGTGGCTAATATCTGATGGTGCTTATCTGCATACTCTAGTGCTGCGTTCAGATCAAAGCCAGTCGCCTGTAAGACCCCCGCAGCTGTATTTGTATCGGTAATTGCTGTGATTGTCTCAGCGTGAAAGAACCACTCGTCCACAACCTGTCGCTCCGTTTGCAAGAGAAAGTCGGCCTTGTCTTTGTAGTGGAGATAAAAGGTTCCCCGGGTAATTTGGGCGGTCTTCGTCAGTGTCTGCACGGAGACTTCCTTTAATTGGTGATCTTTAAGTAAAACACTTAGGGCTTGACGTAGCCGTTCATTGGTCCGAATGACCCGTGGATCGACGTGACTGATAAGAGTCCCCTCCCTTTTGGTTCATGAAACCCGATTCATGAATTTTATGAAATATTCAGCCGTAGCTGTCAGTCTTAAATAGCTTAAACGGTTTAAGACAGTTACGATTACATATAGAACTATTAGTTAATAATGATATTAACTAATAGTTCTTAACACATAGCTCTTGCATTTTAACAGTCCCCACCAAAAAATGCCAGCAGTCTTCTCCTAATTATCGCGACTGTTACCATATTGGGTACGCGGCTCCCACGACGTCGCCCATCCCAGCCGTGACCACCACAGGACACCATCAACGACTCTGTGAAAGTCTTAACTTCCCTCCAGAGACGCAAAAAGGATCGGCGACTGGGCGATCCCTTGTATTGTTGCTGTGTTAGTAATCATTGGCCTGACGATCCAGGTTAACTTTGCGTTTTTCTTCATAAGCCGCCTGAATCTCATCTTGGCTAAAGCCAAAATCGACGAATCCCCACTTCAAGAAGAGCCGCCAGGCGTGGCGGAAATCTTCTTGTCGATGGTCGAAGTGACTATTAAATAACATGCGTTTTAAAATTAAGTATTGTTGATCGAGATCCTTAGCCTGCCGACTCTTCTCGAGCCCTGTTAAGTCCTCTTCAGTGATCATGATCAGGTGCGTCCAGGTCTTCTTGGCCGCAACCAGGAAGAAGAAGTCCATTGCATCGGTATATTCCGTTAACAAGGTCTGCCGTGGTGTTTTACCTTCATCAGCCTTACCACGGTGCGTCTTCCACACCTTGAACCACTCGGACGTGTTGGCCGTTTCCGCCAATTCAACATCCAAGGCCACGTAGGCATTTTCAATCTGAACCTTCCGTGGAAGTTCGATGTCCCTGTCCCGGGTAATCTGTTCATCTAAGGAAATGGACTGTTGTACCAACTTTGCTAGTTCTAACACCTTGTGAGCCTCCTATTCAAAGACGAGTGGATCCGACTTAATTTCCAGATCCGTCAGGTTTTCTAAGTACCAATCGCGCATGAATGGGTATTTCAGCAACACATCGAACCAGGAAATCTTCTGATCATCGTCGTGGACCGTCAAGACCCATTCGGCCTGACCTTCCAATTGATTATTGAAGATGTCCACGACCACGTTGTTATCCAACGTGATCTCAGCACCGTTACCGTTCACACCGTTCGTCAACATGTAGTCGTTCTTAGCGGCTGTCACGAACAGGCGATCGACGATACCTGCAGGCAAATCTTCGGCCCGAACCGAATAGTTCTGCCGGTTAGCAGCGTCCAAGATGTTAAAGTCCACGGAGTAACCGTAGTGTTCCTTCAAATAGCGCGCAAAATCTAATAGCACCCGAACGGACGTTTTGACCGTCTCGGCTGGCACTGTGTCATGGAGGTCAATAATAAAGAGCTGCGTCAACGCATGGCTATTAAAGCGGAACATCTTGCGTTCCAAATTCAGGTAGAACAGAGATTGCCCCGTTGCACGTTCGCGATAGAAGACCCCGCCGTTTTCGGAGGTTTCCACCCGAAAGTTAAAGGATCCCCGATCACCTAGCGTGGTCAACTGTTGGGTCAACTCCTCGTGGTGATCACGTGACTGTAAGATGACTTGGCTTCCCTGATCGTGTAGTTCCAGCATCCGAGACATAAACAACAGGTAGTAATCAGCGTTGCTATACTGATGTGGGAACGTGACATAGTCAGAATCCAGCTGAAAGTCAGCAAGCTGTGTCGCCGCATTGACCAGTTCATCGGCGTCGGTCGTCCGGATCAATTGATCCATGAGTTTCGTAAAGGTTAACCCCGTTTGCAGGCCATCCTTAATGGCTTCGTTATAGTTCAGCAGGCGGCCGCTCGTGGTTAACGTGGACGGATCATTTTCGTTAATCATCGACTGTCACCTCACCCTCGCTCTTACCCAATAGGCTGTTCAAGTAATCGGCATATAAGCTGGCATTGTGTGCTTCAAAGTGTTCAAAATCATCGAAGGCATCACGAATACCTTGTTTTTCATAATTAAGAATCGTGTCTTCCTTGGACAAGACCAGAATCTTATCGTCATTTTCCTTGATCAGTTTGTGCGCGTTCAAAGCCTTTTCATCCTCGTCAGCCAGCTTGGTCAGCTGATCGATAATGTCTTGACGTTCACCCTTAACTTTGCCTGATTCCCATGGCATGCTGCTTTTACCGCTATTTTCCTTCAACTGATCACGCAGAGTCGTTTTCTCGTTGTCCCGCGATGTCTGGGCATCGACCAATTTCTGGAGCTTTTCGCTTTCGGCAGAAACCGCTTCGATCTTTGACGTGTTCAAACGCTGACCTTGGCCCTCCAACCCGAAGGAATCTCGAAGCTTCTGGTATTCAGTCTTGTCGAATTCAAACCGCACATTGATAACGTCTAAGTCACCAAATAAGCGCCGATCCCACCAGTTACCAAAGTAGATATGGAACATTCCCGTCGTAAATTCTTCGTAGTAGAAGAACGGGTAGATGTGGCCTAAATAATCGATTAAATTGTCACTCAAATAATGGCTAATTTGGGGATGAATGTTGTCGACCAATTCGGCTAGGTGGTCAACGGACCGGTTAGCGCGGGTCTTCTTTACTTCTTGGTAGTAGCGAACTTGGTCAAGAAGTTCGTAGATTTTTCGGTCATCGCCATGCTGAACCGCTGCCTGCATCGTACTTAAGTAATCGAGTTTTCCTGCAATTACCTGCGTCAGGGCATCGGCTGCATTGGCTTGCTGTTCTTGATTTTCCATGGATTATCCCTCATTCTCATGTTCCCCAGCCTGTGCTGAAAACATTTGGTTATACGTTCATGTTACCAAAAAACGCCGCAGAATAAAGCAGTTTCGACCAATTTCGCTGGAAAACAATGAAATTTTTAAAATTTTCGACATCGATGAGTCATATTGCTGACAAGATTACGGGCACTGACTGCCTCTGGCTGTAATTCCACATGGTGCAACCCTTGGCTTCACACTGCACCCAAAAATTAAAACGAATCGTCTCTCGCGTCATGCCATCCTATTTACAACTGGTTTTAGTTTAAAGCTGAAGGTTGAAAGTTCCAAAACACTCATGATGACTGGTACCACAACGATATGGAGCCTAAAATTAGGCAACGTTGGCCAACCATCGCCTTACCGGCCGGCAGATATGGGCTGGATCGGTGCGAACACAACTTGAAGCCTCGAAAGGACCGAGTCTCCAAGCTTGGTTTTCTACTAAGCCAGCGGGAAAACCCCCACTAGCTAAGTAGAACGACGCGCCTGAGCCCATATCTGCCGACCTCTCGGCTTATGTGGTTGATCTGAGGCAACGTGGATTATGCCTATAGAAACGTTACAGGTTTATGCTTAAACCCTAACAACCACCTGGAATTCAGTGGTTAATGAATCTGTACAATCTGAGCCGGAGGCGGCCAGGGATGGAGCTAGCCGTGTCGACGATGTTAGACCGGGCGTCTTTTCCCGGCCTTACATCGTGGGACGACCTGGGAGACGCCTGGACCTGGCGGCTTTCAGGCGAGCTCCCAGCCCGTCCTTTGGCTGAAGGCGTTCCCCACAGCCAGCGGAATCCCTGGCCACCGGAGTGCGACCATTGTCATTAATTTAGCGGTGATAATTCCTACAGTTGCAAGAGTAAGGCGAGTATTTTGGCTTTCAACCTTTAGTTTAAAGCACTGACAACTAACTGGCATGTTCAATTACTTACGAATTGGTTGAATGGTAAACCAATAACGCAACTTGTTCAAACTAGCGGGCTAATCTTTGGTGCGGAAACTCATGGCTCAAAAAAGCCGTTGCCCCAGACGGATGTCCGGTGCAACAGCTTCATCAAACCATTTAAAGTCGATTAATTTTCATTGATTAAGATCTGTTTAGTACAGTTCTAGGTACTGATCGCGTTCCCACTGAGAAACTTGCGTCCGGTAAGAATTGTATTCCAAGTTCTTGGCTTCCATGAAGCTTTGGAACAAGTGATGGCCCATGGCGTTACGCATCACGTCATCAGCTGCCAAATCCTTTAAGGCATTGTGCAACGTATCTGGCAAGTTAGTGATGTGGTTTTCTTGACGTTCTTCGGCATCCATCCGGTAAATGTTCCGGTCGATGGCTTCCCGTGGTGCCAATTGGTTCCGTAACCCATCCAGACCTGCTTCCAGTACAGCGGCAATTGCCAGGTATGGGTTAGCGGCTGGGTCCACACTCCGCAGTTCCAAACGAGTGGACAAGCCACGTGAGTTTGGTACTCGAATCAGTGGCGACCGGTTAGAACCGGACCAAGCAACATAGACAGGCGCCTCGTAACCTGGAACCAACCGCTTATAGCTGTTGACGATTGGGTTACAGATGGCGGTGAAGCTTCGTGCATGCTTCAACAAGCCACCTAAGAAGTGGAAGGCATCCTCTGACAGTTGCATGTTGCCCTTTTCATCGAAGAAGGCGTTGCCCTTGTCGTGGAAGAGCGACATATTCAAATGCATCCCGGAACCGTTGATACCAGCTAACGGCTTTGGCATAAACGTGGCATACAAGCCATACTTCCGGGCAATGGTCTTCACGACCAGCTTGAACGTTTGAATATTGTCAGCTGCGGTCAGAGCGTCGGCATACTTGAAGTCAATTTCATGTTGACCGGGAGCGACTTCATGATGGGCCGCTTCAACATCGAAGCCCATATCTTCCAAGGTCAAGACGATTTCACGCCGGCAATTTTCGCCCAAATCCATTGGGGCCATATCGAAGTAACTCCCCTTGTCGTTGAGTTCCGTCGTGGGTTTGCCGTTTTCATCCATCTTGAACAGAAAGAATTCAGGTTCTGGTCCGATGTTAAAGTCGGTGAAACCAGCCTTGCGCATGTCGTTTAAGACCCGGATCAAATTATTCCGTGGATCGCCTTCAAACGGCTTACCATCCGTGGTGTAGACTTCACAGATGACCCGCGCAATCTTGCCACGTTCCGTGCTCCAAGGGAAGATCATCCAAGTTGAAAGGTCAGGGTATAGGTACATATCACTTTCTTCGATCCGCACAAAGCCATCGATCGATGACCCATCAAACATCAGCTTGTTGTCGAGCAACTTGCCTAATTGACTAATGGGCACCTCAACGTTTTTGATCGTCCCGAATAAGTCGGTAAACATTAACCGTAAGAATTTAACGTTTTCGTCCTTTGCCATCTGGCGAATATCATCTTTGGAATAGTCCCGTTTTGCCATTAAAATCGCTCCCTGTCAATTTTTGTTTCTCCAAAATGTCTTGGTTAAAGAGGCCGCTGTTGCAGCCCTGGTTCTGGATGGCCCAGACCACCCTGCCGAATGAATTCATCCTGCAAGATGCGACGCACATCCTCATCGGTCAACGGTTGCTGTTGGGCATCCCGCTTGGCCTGAGCTGCTGCCTGCTGCTGGTCGTAAATGGCTTTGATACCCGCCACGTTTACGCCATCCGCGAGGTAATCGCGAATCTCGAGCAAACGGTCAATATCATTTAACGAATACAATCGTCGATTACCGTCACTCCGTTCGGGAGAAATCAGCCCCTGAGACTCATAATAGCGAATCTGCCGAGCCGTTAAGCTCGTCAGCTTCATCACAGTTCCCATTGGCAACACGGCCATTGACCGTCGTAACTCTTTCTCCTTCATGCGATTGGCCCCCTTTAACTATGAGGCTATCATACCACCCTGTGACGGGGAGTCAAGAGCTTATGTTATGTTTTGTGACATGAAAGCCAATTTTTTAAAATTTCTTAGTTAATTTCTAGACCAAATTAAGCCTTCAACCAATCCGTGACCCGTGCTTCAATGGTTGCTTGCTGCTCGGGGTGCTGGACCAAATCATACCAAGTTGCCGTCGTTTGGTTACGGAACCAGGTCAATTGACGCTTGGCGTAGTGCCGTGAGTCTTGCTTAACCTGTGCGACAGCCGCTGGAAGTCGCTTTGGCTGGTCAAGCACCGGCAGTATTTCCCGGTAGCCAATACCGGTAGCCGCTGGAAGATCGCTCCCCCCCTGACTTGCCAACCACCGCACCTCATCCACGAGACCATTCTGGGCCATCAGGTCGACCCGCCGATTGATGCGATCGTACAGCAGGTCACGATCCGTATTCAATGCCAGGTAAAGCTCATCGTATTGTGGACCGCCATTAGCTTGATGGGAGAAGAGTTGTCCCGTCACTGTAATGACCTCTAATGCCCGCACTGTCCGACGACTATTATTCACCGGAATCTTTGCCGCGGCTTGCGGATCCTGGGCGGCCAACTGTTGCCACAAGTACGCGGCACCCTTTTCTTTGGCAATTTCTCGAAAGTGGTCGCGCACGGCCGGGTCGCCCGGTGCCTCGGCCCCGAGCTTCAGCCCATCAAATAGGGCTTGCAGATAGAATCCGGTTCCGCCCGCAATAATTGGCAAATGGCCCCGAGCCGTGATGGCTGGAATCAACTTCTGGGCAGTCGCCACGAACTGTGCCACCGTAAATTGCTGGTCAACGTCTCTGACATCGATCAGGTGGTGAATCGCTTGCGCTTGCTCTGCTGGCGTCGCCTTAGCAGTCCCAATGTCGAGATGCCGGTAGACTTGCATAGAATCCCCGGAGATGATCTCTCCGTTAAATTTCTGTGCGAGATCAATGGCCAACGCGGTTTTCCCCACGGCGGTCGGTCCCACAATCGCTAAGACTTTTTCCATGTCTCGAATTCTCCTTGTATTTGTCGGCGCAAGCGAACGGCCTGTGCCGGGTAGTCGGTAATAATACCCGCAAAGTGATGCTTGAAGCAGTAAGTCATGTCAGCCGAAGAGTTGACCGTCCACGGTCGTAACTGCATGTGCGGCAGCCAGAAGCGATGCGCTTTGACCCAGCGGATATCTGGATGGAGGTCCGCCACCTGATGACGTCGCTGCATTTGTTTGGCCTGACGACCAGCCGTCTGAAAGAGTTTGGCATATTCGGCCTGCGGGTACAGGGTCTTAAGCGTCAGTAGTGACTGCGCACGGAAGCTCGAGAAGACCAAACGAAATGACACATCACGCTGCTTAAAATATGCCGCCAATTGCTGTTCAATCCCGGGATATGGAAACTTATTGGTCTTCAACTCCAAATTAAAGATCCCGGTAAAATGATTTTGATCGAGCAGTTGAATCACCTCGTCCAGTGTTGGCACCCGAGTACCAGCATAATCAGCGGCGAAATGACTTCCGGCGTCCAACTGTTTGAGCTGTTTCAGGGTCAAGTCTCGGATGTTCCCTGTACCATCAGTCGTGCGATCGACCTGTTCGTCGTGCATGATTACCAGCTGGCCATCCTTGGATAGTTGGACGTCAGTCTCAATGCCATCAGCACCCGCGTCCAATGCGGCCTGAAACGAAATCAAGGTGTTCTCCGGTCGTGTCCCTTTACTTCCCCGATGAGCCAAGATTTGGGTTCCTTGTCGTTTAAACATCGCTGTCACTCCCTTCATCGTTTTTCCTAAAGGTTAGCGTATCACAAAACCCCTGCCTTTTTCGACTGGATTCAGCTAATTGCTGGCTATTTCAGGGTAAAACCAGCATAATGGAAGCGGATAACTGATTTATTAAAAATGATAGGGGTCGATACTATGAAGCATTTCACTAAGGGCTTTCTCTTTGGCGTAGTTGCTACGGCCAGTGCCGTTGCCGGCGCTGTCTTCTCTTTCAGAAAAAAGGTCGTTCAACCAATTGAAGATCAAGAATCGCGGTTTGAAGAAAACCGCAAACGAGCCAACCGTAAGAGCCATTCTGCTCACAATGGCTAGTTGATAAGGAACCTCGACGATTTGTCCGGGTTCCTTTTTTAGACCGTTCAAAGCGAATTGACCGGCACACATGACAAGCATCAATCTGATAACAAATGAGGACCCACGGCGAAATGCCGTGGGTCCTCATTTGTTTAATACTTCGTCTTCTTTGTCTTACCTTCCCAACGCACGTAACCATTCTTCAGGATAAAGATCTGGTCGAAACCGTCTTTACCTAACATGATTGCTGCCCGCGTGCTAATGGTCTTCCCTTGGTCATATAAGTAGACCGGGAGATCCTTGCGGAGTTGGCTATGATAAGCCTTGAACGTTGAGTAAGGGAAATTGCGCGCTCCCAAAATGTGTCCCGCGTCAAAGTCCTTTTTTTCGCGTAAGTCAACGACTTGAGCCGTCCGAATACCAGCTTCAAATTTTTCGGCGTCGATCAACTTTGCGACCCGGTTACGCCGGATGATTGTTGTCAACTGCCAGCCGCCCCACACGGCAATAAGAATGATGAGGACAATCATGTAAATTGTCCATCCTGAGATTGCACCAATAACCAAAACGAAATCTTCCTTCCTAATCCTCTAAATCTTTTAGTTTGTCTTTTGGAACCGTAATGCCAATGAAGCGGCCCCGATGACCCCGGCGTCATTTCCGAGTTGTGCTAACCGTAGCTTGGTTGAATCCCGAACTGCCGGAAAGGCATTTTCTTGGAAATATCGCGTGGTCGGTTGTAACAGGGTGTTGCCGGCGTTGGAGACCCCACCGCCGATGATAATGTTGGCTGGGTTCAAGATGTTGGCAACGTTCGCCAAGGCTAAACCTAAGTAGAACGTCACCCGGTCAACGACTTGGTTGGCTAGGATGTCCCCGTTGTCTGCCAAATAGAAGATCATCTTAGACGTGACACTTTCCTGATTGTCTTCCATTTCCTTCAAACGTGACGTGCCCATAAAGTCCTTGGCCATGTCAGAAGCCACGTGAACGACTCCGGTTGCTGAAGCGTATTGTTCCAAGCAGCCACGCTTACCACAAGTACACAGATAACCATTGGGTTGAACCGTAACGTGACCAAGTTCTCCGGCCCCGCCATTAATTCCGTGTAACAAGTGACCACCAGCGATGACCCCACCGCCGACACCAGTTCCCAACGTGACGAAGACAACATCTGCGTCTTTTTCACCAGCACCCTTCCAGTATTCACCCAGTGAAGCCACATTGGCATCATTGTCTAGGATGAATTGCAGGCCAATTCCGGCCTGAATCTGGTCGCGAACCTGTTGACGCTTCTTCCAGTTTAAGTTGAAGGCACCAATAACCGTGCCGTTTTCAATGTCGACTGAACCGGGTGTCCCCATCCCGATACCGATAAAGTCATTTTTGCTAAATACTGAGTTGATAATATGTTGATTGATCGAATCGATAATATTGGGGACGATGTGGCTACCTTCGTCTGAGATATCCGTGGGAATGCTCCACTTTGCCAGAATTTCTCCAGCGGTGGAGAGGAATGCCATCTTTGTCGTAGTCCCGCCTAAATCGATTCCAATTAAATTCCGTGCCATACTCTAAATCCCTCCAATGGATTGGTGCTGATCTCTTGCATGTTGTACTTCAATGCGGTGTTCATGTGTGAGAACCACCTTAGCCGCCACAAAGGTCTTATCGTCGACCACCCGTGCTTTACGGAGGTGATCCAATTCCAATGCCATGACTTCGATGTCCCAAAGACGCTTGCCCACGTAGACATAAATACCAAATTTTTTAAGTAGCTGCTGAACATCATATAACGTTTTCATTGTGCCACAACCTCCGTGAAATTGCACGGGACATTTTCGCTTCTACTGCGCCATGCCGTGCATATACAGCCAGACCAATCCACCAATTAAGACGATAGTTGCTACAACGCGTTTAACTACATTAACCTTACCAATTCTAGGAACTCCCAATGAATACGCTACCAAAAAGCCGGCAGCTAGTCCACCAATATGCCCCGCTAAATCAATCCCTGGCGCGAATAAATCAAAAATAATGTTCATCACCACGAAGGCCAAGAAGGTCTGGGTAAGCTGTCGAATTACCGGATTCTGCCAGAAGGATTCTCCGAGCATCATGAAGGCCCCAAACAGGCCGAAGATGGCCGTACTGGCCCCAGCTGATAAACTATTCGAGAAACAGAAGCTGGCGACGTTACCGCCGACTCCAGACACCAAGAATAGGACCAAAAAACGGGTGTGACCAAACGCTGCCTCAATCTGAATTCCGACAAAGTACAGGGTAATCATGTTCATCAGAATATGGGTAAATCCGATATGCAGGAACATTGGCGTAAAAAGTCGCCACCATTCGCCCTGTTGAATCAGTGCGTTCAGCTTTGCCCCAAAGGTAATCAGAACGTTGACGTTGGTACTCCCGCCATCTAACGTCATAGCGCCGTAAACCAGAACCATGATGACGATGAGGCCGACCGTCATGAACGGGTATTGATTGAGCCGATTAAGCCGATACTTCATTTGCGCCACGATGCCGCTTCCTCTCTATTCTAAATTAGCGGCTAGTACCGCGTCCAATAATATGTCAAAGGAATCAACGGACCAAGTTGGTGCAGCAATCTGTTGCGCAGGCAAGGCCAAGGCAACCTTGGTGCCAGTCGTCTTGGACAGGTAACGGTCATAGTAGCCCCCACCGAAACCGACACGCTCACCAGTGGCTGCAAAGACCAAGCCGGGAACGATGATCAGGTCAAAGTCGGCCGGATCAATCACACGGTTATCTTGCGGCTCCATCAGACCAAATTTCGTCCGAGCAAGCGTGGTGGTTTCATCCATCACGTGAAAGGCCATCTGACGTTCGGGTAAGATCTGTGGCACTGCCACCGTCTTACCATCGGTCTGAGCCCGTTCGATAATTGGTCGCGTGGCGAGCTCAAAGCCCCCACTGATAGTCGTGGCAATCGTCTGAGCCTGCTGATAGGCTGGCAACGCCCACAGCTGCCGATAGAGGTCATCAGACGCCCGTCGACGGTCAATAACTGCCATCGCGGACAGGGCCTTAATCGTTTGTTGCCGAATCTCTGCTTTACTTGGCATCATTTACCCCCTTGATTCATTTGATGTATAAAAAAAGGGTCGGACTCTCGCCCGTACCCTTACTTAGTTTCGCGATGCAAAGTTACTTTCCGGTCACGTGGGCAGTACTTCTTAAATTCAACACGATCCGGGTTATTACGCCGGTTCTTGCTAGATAAGTAGTTGCGTTCGTGGCATTCAGTACATTCTAAAGTGATGTGTACACGCATTATGGGTAACCTCCCAACTTGTTCATAATTACAGGCATGAGCCTTAACTCGTAATATATTACCATTATTTCGGGACAATTACCAGCCATAATTCCAAATATGTTAAGGAAAAATACTTAACAGCTAAATTGCCTAGCGTTGCAACCGATTCGATGACCAATGCTTGCCCCACCGTGACGAACTGGTAAAGCAGTCTCTCAGGCCGCAGGCGGTCCCCACAGCAGCCGGAATCTCTGGCAGTCGCAGATGGTAATTTTCGACTAATTTTGTGGATTAAATCTCTGTTAGCTGGGTCTTTCTAGGTGCACTTGGACTCTCAACCTTCAGTTAGGGAACCACAGACGAGTGAATACCAAACCATGCAAAAAGCGGTGCGAACTACCCCAAACATCGGATAATTCGTACCACTTTAAACTGACTTACTGATTAATTGTGGAAGTTGATTGAACCGTCTTCCAATATGCTGCGTAGATCTTCTTGGCTAACGTCATGTTGTTACTTTCGGCGTTGACCCCCAAGTTAGGCATGGCTAAGGCCACAACAACTTGTGGATGCGTCGACGGTGCGTAAGACGCCAGACTCAGGGTAACTGTTTCGTTTCCCTTGTAATACGTTTGCGCCGTCCCAGTCTTGGCAGAGATCTTTGGCGTGATGGAAGACATTGCCCCACCGGTCTTGTAGGTATTACTCCCATGAACCACGTCGTAGAGTCCTTCTTTGACTATGTTCTTCTGTGCCGTCGTCATACCAATGGTGTTCAAGACCTTAGGTTCAACGGTAGACTTGACCGCTCCTAATTGTCCGGTTGATGTCGTCCCACGGATGGATTGAACCACGTGTGGTGCGATCCGCGTGCCACCATTAGCAATCGTAGACATGTACTGTGCCACTTGCATGACCGTGTAAGCATCGTAGTTCCCGAAGGACAGGTCAAGTGCGTTCCCAATGTGGGAGAACGAGCTCGACCCTTCCAATCCAGCACTTTCACCAGGTAAATCAATCCCGGTCTTAACACCTAAACCAAACTGCTTAAAGTAGCCCCGTTCAATGTCGAACGCCTTAGTGCTCATGGTCAAAGCAGCACCGGAAGAATACTTAAATCCGGCTTCCTTCATGGCCAATTGCATCATGTAGGAGTTAGAGGAAACTTCCAAAGCACCAGCAGCGTTGACAGCAATGTTAGAACTGCCCCCGTGGTTAAACCAGGAAGACTTCTTAACCCCACCAACGGTGATCGGCATATCGGTCATTGTACTGCTGGTCGGCGTGATGACCCCATCCATTAAGGCGCCAGAGACCATAGCCCCCTTGACGACGGACCCCATAACAATATCGCTGTTGATCGTTCCCAGCGCGTTATCGGTCGTCTTGCCCGTTGATGGGTTCCGGTCAACACCGGCCATTCCAATGACACCACCGGTGTTTGGGTTCATGACAACGGCATAGGTTCCCGTTGAATTCCCCCCCGCACCAGCTTCGGCAGACTTGACTAAGGATTGAAGTTGACTCTGGAACTTAGAATTAATGGTCAATTGAAGGTTATCCCCCTTTTGCCCACCGTACTTCTTAACTTCCTTCGTCACCGTATTGTTCCCAGCCACTTCGACCTGCTTTTCAGCCTTGGTCCCCCGCAGAACGGATTCATACTCCTGTTCCAGGTAGGATTGACCAACACTGTCATTTCGAGAATAACCTTGAGCCAACAGTTCGTTGACTGTGTCGCTCGGCAACCCGGTCTTTTCAGACGAAACGGTCCCGATGATGGAATTCATCGACTTCCCGTTCGGATAGTTCCGCGACCAGCTTGTCCCAACTTGAACCCCAGGCATCTCAGACAAGTGTTCACCAATCTGGGCGATTTCTTGACTGGAGACCCCAGAATCCTTGATGTAGGTCGTTGACAAGGCGTAGGCTCCGCTCATCTTCGCAAAGATGGCGGCGGCATTCTTTTGCGTCTTGGTTAATTTAAAGGATGAATCATTTTCCAAATAAGCCAAGGCTTTGTTGTAGAGTGCCGTTGTCGATAGTCCCTTCGTCCCAGAAAGCTTGCTTTCGACTGCTTTCAACCGATTTTGATCGGTCAAATAGTAGTCAATTGACTGCCGGGGCGTCAATGTGCTGGTTGAAACAGTCAGGTAATTTCCTAACTTGTTGGCGATGTCATACATGCTCGTTGACAGCACGTTGACCCCCTTCGTGTAGGAAATCGCTTGATGGGCCTTGTTTCCCACTAAAACTTTACCGGTAGAATCATAAACCATCCCCCGTTGCACGTTTGTCGTCTCAATGGTGGTATCGGTCGAATTGACCTCCGCCTTAAATTTCGACCCATACATCACTTGCAAATACGCCAATTGACCGATCAGCGCTGCAAATAACAGGGCAACGATAATGAATAGGAAGTTTAACCGAAACGGGATCTGTGACCGCTGAGGACCGTCAGACCGCTGATTTCGGTTGCTAACTCGATTATAAAAATTCTTCACAACAGCTCTGCTCCTTATTGTACAGCTACTATTTTACCAAACTTCGCTGGAGACAACTATCCCGCTACCGAAATTTAATGTTTCTATGCTATTCTAGAGAGCGAAAAGCAAAATGTACAGGCTCCACGGTAACTTTTATAATTTCTAAAGATTGAGGTGGCTTACTTGCAAGTTCGAAACCGGCGCTGGCGCCTCTCACCACGCCAATTTACCCTACTCGGGGCTTTTTTAACCCCCTTTATTCTCATGACGGCCTATTTTATCTACCGTCAAATGGCCCCATTCGGGTCGAGTAGCCTGTTAACGGTCGATTTGGGGCAACAATACATCGACTTCTTTGCTTACATGCGACGTGCGTTACTCCACGATCCCAGCAGCATCTTCTATTCCTTTGCCAATGGTTTGGGTGGTGAAATGCTTGGAACCTGGGCCTACTACCTGTTGAGTCCGCTGAACTGGATTCTCCTCCTCTGCCCGGGTGCTTCCCTGACCACTGGGGTCTTCTTCCTAACGGTCATCAAATACGGGTTGGCCGGGTTGACCTTCGCCTGGGTATTGCTCAAGACAACGCAGCAATCCGGTTTAAAGGCGATTACCTTCGCCACGGCTTACGCGCTAATGGGCTGGTCAATTGCCAACCAACTGAACATCATGTGGCTGGATGCCGCTTACTTGCTCCCACTGGTCTTCTATGGCCTATACCTACTGATTCATACAGGCAAGTGGCGCACCTACGTCATTTGGCTAGCAATTAGCTTAATCGTGAACTACTATATGGCCTACATGATTTGTTTGTTTATGATTCTGACATTCATCTATCTGGCCGTCGACCGTTACACGAACTTCCGCGGCCTTCTGGCACAGGCTGGTCGTTTCGCTTGGACCTCAATCACGGCTGGGTTACTCTCAGCAGTCGTCTTACTGCCAACCTGGTGGTCCCTAGCTCAGAGTAAAGCCCAGTATACGGTCACAACCTTTAAGTGGAAATTCGAATTTTTCCCGCCCAAGATGATTGCTAAGTTTTTCCTAGGTGCCTTCAACTTTGATCAAATGCCCGATGGCACGGCGAATCTGTTTATCGGCGCCATCGCGCTACTTGGCGCCCTCTTTTACTTCAGTGATCGCAAGATTGCCCTGCGCACCCGGATCACAGCCGGCATCATTACGGTCTTTCTGGCCCTGTCGCTGTGCCTTCAACCACTGGATTTGCTCTGGCACGCTGGCCAATTTCCGGTCTGGTACCCATACCGGTTTTCATTTGTCGTCAGCTTCTGGCTGATCTGGTTAGCAGCCCAGACGCTAACTGACGACTTCGAGCCTGGTTGGCTCGCTATCGCTCTCGTCACGATCATTATTGTTGTCGGTGCAGCTTACGTGGCACTTAACCTGAAGTCATTTAAATTCTTACAGATGAACCAAGTCTTGCTGGGCATGTTCTTCGTGGTCATGGCTCTCGTGCTGACAACACTGCCCATCAAACATCACTGGATCTATCCCTTCCTTTTCTTCGTCATTGGGGTCACCGAAATTTCGGCCAACGCCTTTACTTCGCTCAACAATATTAGTTACGTGTCACAGGGCGAATATGGCAATTACACTAATGAACTTCAGCGACTGGTCAATAAGGTTCAGAAGAAAGATACCAGTGCTTACCGGATAGGCAAGACCTTCATGCGGACCAAGGGGGATGCCTTCCAGACTGGTTTCAACGGCGGTGGGGTCTTCTCCTCTGTCCTGCCTAAGTCAGTGCCAACCTTCTACGGCAACACCGGGAATCCAGACGGTGACGGCTTTGTCGCTTATACCAACGGAACCTTGGTCACCGATTCCCTGTTGAATATGAAATACTACTTCCAGCAAAAGGAACTATCGGGCGCTCTCAGCGGCTCTAGTATGCTACCTGCGATGTCTAATAAGGCCGACCTGGCTGATTACGCCAAAGTTGGCGCCGACCACTGGGCAACCACCTACAAGAACCCCTACGCGCTCCCATTAGGCTACGCGGCAAGCTCACAAATCTTGTCACTCAAGAATAAGACGGGCGATCCTGCACAGTATCAGGCCAATTGGCTGGCAGCCTTGACCGGCAATTCCGCGGACAGTAAGCTCTACACTGCGCAGAACTTCGATCAAGTCACGTTTGCCAACATCAACCAACAAACGAAAATTACCGGTGCCGTCCTTCAGAAGAAGAACCTGCTAAAACCCGGTAGTATCACGTTGACCATGAAACCGACGACCAACGATCCGTACTACCTGACGTTTGGCTCCACGGTCAATCCAGACAATGCAACTTTCGTCCTGAATGGCAAGACGTTAAACCAGTACAAGACTTATCGTAATACGATCATGGTGAGTGTGGCCGATCACGCTAAGGGTAAGACCGTCAAGCTGACGATCACCCTGAAGAAGGGCTCATTGTGGTTGGAAAACTTTACACTTTACAGCCTGAACACTAACGTCTTTAAGTCAGCGGTCACCCAGTTGAAGTCTCAGCCTTGGTACCTGACCAAACATTCTAGTCGTTACTTTAGTGGTCAGATCACCACGACCAAGGCGGGCGAAGTCCTGAACACATCCATCCCATACTCACAAGGTTGGCACGCCACCGTTAACGGCAAGGCGGCCAAGACTTACAAGACGATTAGCATGTTTACTGCGGTGAAACTACCAAAGGGTAAGAATACCGTCACATTGTCCTACTGGCCGCCACTGTTGACTATTGGCCTGCTGATCAGCGGACTGACGTTGGTCGTCCTGACTGGCGGTTGGTGGTTGACTCACCGGCGACGCTAAACGCTAAGACTTGACCTGCAACTGCCGAAGACAATCTGATATTGAAAATCTGTTTAAAACAAAGAGATGCGCGATCCTGCCAGTTAAATTGGTGGGCCGCGCATCTCTTTGCGTTTATCTTGATTTCGAAAGTTTCTTACTGTGGCTCAAATACTACCGGAGTCCCCAGAAAAACACAAGCAAAGCCTAGTGGGCGGCAGCAATTCGGTATAATTATGATTATATAAAAGGCTCTGAGGCGTGCCCCAGAGCCAAACCTGTTTCAAATTTTTACGGTGTGCTTATTCGAAGATCACCAGCTAATCTTCCTTGTCCAGTTCGCCATTATCCTTGTAGATATAGGTCGGTCCATCCGTCTTGGGATCGTAATCGATCGTTAAGTCATAACCGACGAAGAACCATTGGTCCCCCTCGGTAATGTAGTAGGTCACATCGTCCTTGGTTTCCGCCACGATTGGATCGCGGGGGTGATCATCTGGCGTCATTCCCAGTGAAAACCCTTCGTGCACCGGGGTCTTACCGTAAACCTTTCCGAAGAAACGGATACCGCGTCCGGTCATTCCCATTTCTTCTCGAAACCATTTGCTTGCTGCATCAGTAACCGTAATTTTCATTATCCAAGACTCCTCTTAGGCAGACTATGAATCCGTTTTCATTCTCTCCTTCTTTATAACACGAGAAGACGGTTCTTGGCAAGTCTCTCACCTGAGGGTTGCTCCGCTTTCGTTCGTATTCAGTTAAACAAAAAGAACCAACCCCGCAGGATTAGTTCTTCCAAATTCAAGCTATTCCACGTCCAAAACCTTGACGGACATATCGCCACCTGGCGTATCAAACGTGATTTCTTCGCCCTTGCGATGCCCTAACAGGCCTTTGGCAATTGGGGAATCGTTCGAGATCTTACCGGACATTGGGTCAGCTTCAGCGGCACCCACGATGGTGTATTCTTCGGGTTCTTCATCGGGTAATTCCTTGAAAGTAACCTTCTTACCGACGGTGATTTCATCCTTGTCGGTCCCACCGTTATCGATGATTTGGGCGTATTGCAGCATCCGTTCAACGGTACTGATCCGCGTTTCCAACATACTTTGTTCGTCCTTGGCTGATTCATATTCTGAGTTTTCAGATAAATCCCCGTAAGAACGGGCAATCTTAATCCGGTCAATGACTTTAGGTCGTTGAACCATCTTTAAGTCCTCGAGTTCTGTCTCGAGCTTTTCCTTACCTTCTTCAGTCATTGGATACATTTTATCTTGTGCCACACTGGCCACCCCTTAATTGGTATATTTTTAAATATTGACGCGCACGTCAACCTAAATTTTTTGTTTGTAGAAAAGGTTAGCCGATTTACCAGCTAACCCGTCCTATTCTATATGGTTGTATCTGGATTGTCAAAAACTTCTTCATTGCCACTAGCTTCGAGAATCGCCCGAATCTTGGTGACTAACAGGTCGATAGCGACTTGGTTCTCGCCGCCTTCTGGCACGATCAAGTCCGCGTAACGCTTCGTTGGTTCCACGAATTGATGGTACGTTGGCTTAACCGTTGCGAGATATTGTTGAATGATGGATTCCAAGGACCGACCCCGTTCATTCATATCCCGTTCGATTCGCCGAATGATACGGATGTCATCGTCCGTATCAACGAAGACCTTGATATCCATCAGGTCACGCAGACGTTCGTCATCTAAAATGAGAATCCCTTCCAGAATGATCACGTCACGCGGCTCCTGATGAATCGTCTTGCTGCTTCGCGTCGAAAGCGTGTAATCGTAGACTGGTTTTTCAATCGGTTTACGATCTAACAGCTGTTTGAGTTGTGAGATCAACAGGTCCGTATCGAAGGCCAGTGGGTGGTCATAATTGACAGCTGCCCGTTCCTCCATCGTCATTTCAGCCTGATCGTTATAGTACGAATCCTGTTGTAAAATCATGATTGAATGTCCAATCAATTGATTAAAAATTGCCCGACTAACCGTTGTCTTACCACTACCGGAACCCCCGGTAACCCCAATAATAATCGGTCGCTTTTTGTCTGCCAACACTGTCGCCATCCTTTACTTATTATCACTCGCTAATGAACTGGTCTTTGCTTGGTGCTCTGCGTAAGTCTGGGAGAAGTAAACTTTCCCGGTCTTGGTATTTGCAATGAAGTAGTAGTACCCTTTCTTCTGATCCTTCGGGTGCAGTACCGCATTGATTGAGGAAACACTTGGATTATCAAATGGCCCTGGACCGTATCCAGTATGCACGTACAGGTTATACGGTGACTTGACCTTCAAGTCCTTGTAGGTCAACGTTTTCTTGGTAGTCTTCAAAGCATATTGCACGGAAATGTCAGACTGTAAGGCCATTCCTGCCTTGATTCGGTTCAAGAATACACCGGAAATCTTATCCCGGTCACTCTGTGAGACCCCTTCACGTTCAACCAAAGACGCCAACGTCATGACCTCCTGGACACTCCGTTTTTGTTTCTTGATTGTTGCGTAGCTACCCTGCAGGTTCTGATCGGACTTGGCCACCATCTGAGTGATGATGTCCTTCAACGTCATCTTCTTACCAGCTTGGTACGTCGCGGGTGCTAGGTACCCTTCTAACCGGTAACGAACCTGCTTGGCAGACTTCGCCGAACCCAACAGTTGTGGGTATTTCTTCGCCAATTGATCAAAGAACGTATCGTCCTTCATCAATTTCAGAAATTCTGCCTTGGTGAAGTCGGTCTGAATAGGAATCTCAGCAGCCAACTGATCGACAGTTTCTCCCTCACGAACCAACAGCTTCCCCGCCGTACTCTGGATAGGCTCGTCCGAACCACCCTTCTGCAACTGCTTAGCAATCTGTTTGAGCGTCATGGACGGTTTTAACTGGTAATACCCCGCCTGAAAATTCGTGAACTTATTCGATTTCACATAGTAATTGAAGACCATTCCACTCTTAACAACTTTATCATCCTGCAAGATCTGTCCAATCTTGTTAGAAGTTGCTCCGAGGGGAACGTGAACTTGCACCACGTTATTATTCTTCGTATTCATAGGCTTGAGTGCCGTCTGGAAGTAATGATACCCGAAGATCCCGATAATCACTGCCAGCAGGACTAACAAACTCGCCACGCCAACCATAATTCGCCGGCCAAAAGACCGCTTCTTGCCCGAATCCTGTCTTGACGGTGTGGGCGTATTGCCATTATCCAACTTATTTCCTCCGTTCTATGCCATAGTCTTCTTCATTATACAGAAAATATGAGAATATGGGAGCTTGAAAGCGCTACTTTGATAAAAATTTTAGAAAGAGTGTGGAAGAAGGCGGTTAGGTCCTGAGCATTAACGTCAATAAGGGTAAAAGCCCGGGCCTGGCTTTTTCCTTATTGGGGTTAAGCGCAGGGACCTGCCTTCTGGAACACGTTTCGGAAAAGAGTGTCGAACAAGGCGATTAGATGCCGAGCATTAACGTCAATAAGGGCAAAAGCCCGGGTCTAGCTTTTTCCTTATTGGGGTTAAGCGCAGGAGTCTGCCTTGTGGCGCACGTTTCAGCTATAGAAAATTAGAGCAAGCCCAAACCAACGGCCAATCAAAGCAAAAACATCAGTCCAAAATCCCAAACGCAACTTAACAGTTCATCCAAGTCCTCCAAAAAACTTTCTCATTCACCAAAGACGCGTTTGACTTCCTATCCAGAAATCAAACACGTCTTTATCGCAGCTTACTAGCAAATCTTAATTAACGAATCTGAGCGCCTAAGTCGTCTTCCAGACGCTTAGAAACCTTGTCGAAGGCTTGGGTCACAGCGTCATCCACCAAGGTCTCGTGCTTGTCTTGGTAAGTTAACGTGTAGGCTAGGGACTTCTTACCCTTTGGTACCTTAACACCGTCGTACACGTCAAACAGCTTGACAGACTGGAGGAAGGCACCCCCACGACGTTCAATTAACGCAACGACTTGGTCATTCGTGACATCGTCATCCACGAGCATCGCAATGTCCCGCGTGATTGCTGGGTAGCGAGAGATCACATCGTACTGGTTCTCTTGCTTAGGCATATCGATGATGGCCTGTAAGTTCAATTCGAAGACGTAAGTAGCCCCAATCTTGAATTTCTTGGCAATCAACGGGTGAATCTGCCCTAAGAAACCAATCCGGTGACCGTGAACTAAGACGTCCGCAGTCCGACCAGGGTGCATTTCAGGCATATCAGTGTTAGGTTCGTAGGTCACGTCACCATTGACCGCCATGTCCTTCAGGTAAGCCGCCACAATGCCCTTCATTTGGAAGAAGTCAACGGGTTGGGCCGGTTGATTCCAGGCTTCAGGCATCAAAGTCCCGGTAATCGCCCCGGCGATGTGTTCCTCTTCGCTAGGACGATCGTTGCCAGCCTCACGGTAGAAGGCCCGGCCTTGTTCGTAAAGGGCCACGTCCTTGACCTTGCGTGCAGAGTTGTAGGCGATGTCGTCTAACAAACCAGAAACCACATTCATCCGTAAGACGGCGTGGTCCACGCTCATTGGCCAAGCCAAGTTGGTCGTTTCGCTGGCTTGCATCATGAACATCTTAGCCTTTTCTTCCGTCGTTAAGGCGTAGGAAATAGCTTGATTCAGTCCTAACCCTTCGAGAGAGTGACGCGTTGCCCGCATTAACCGTTGCTTAGTCGTCAACGTCCCCATGGTCATCCGGCCGGTTGGTAACGTCGCTGGTAACTGGTCGTAGCCGTAAATCCGCGCGATTTCTTCCAAGAGATCGGCTGGAATATGAATGTCATTCCGACGAACAGCCACCGTCACTGTCAAAGTATCGCCGTTAACAGCAACTTCGAAGCCTAAACTTTCCAGAATGTGAGAAACCTGGTCCATGGTCAGTTCCGTCCCAAGAATAGCGTTGACGTGAGTCAGCGTAATATCAATCACGGCCGGTTCAGGAATGTTGCTGCTACCAACAACGGAGCCCTTTTGAACTTCCCCATCGGCGAGCTCATTCATCATCTGAGCGGCAGCGTCTAAAGCTTCTTGCACCCCAGCTTGATTAATGCCCCGTTCGAAACGTTGTGAAGCGTCCGTGTGTAAATTATGCCGCTGTGCAGCCTTCCGGATGTGATCATGTTCAAAGACGGCGGATTCAATGGCCACCGTGGTCGTCCCATCCTGAATGGACGCGTCCAAACCACCCATAACACCGGCTAAGGCAATTGGGCCCTTTTGGTCAGCAATCACGATGTCATTTTCATTGAGGTCGTGGTCGTTTTCATCTAAGGTTGTTAACTTTTCGCCGGCTTTGGCAGTCCGAACGTAAACATCCTCACCGGTAAACTTATCGTAGTCGAAAGCATGCAGAGGTTGACCGTATTTCAACATGATGTAATTCGTGATATCAACCACGTTGTTAATTGGCCGCATGCCAGCGTTCCACAGACGAATCTGTAGCCACATTGGGCTTGGCGCCAATTTCACGTTTTTCACCAGACGCATCCGGTATTGCGGTGATAATTTCTCATCCACATGAGTCGCCAGTTGATCGGCAATGGCTGCCCCATCTTCCTTCACTTCTGGATGATCCAATTCGACTGGCTTGTCATAAATAGCCGCCAGATCATGCAGCGTCCCATAGAGGCTCAGCATATCGCCACGGTTAGGTGTCACGTCGAGGTCAATTAAGCTATCGTTCATGCCTAAAACATCGTAAACAGCATCCCCAGGCGTTGCATCTTCCGGCAAGACGTAGATTCCATCCACGTAAGCCTTAGGCACAACATCTTCAGGGAATCCAATTTCCTGTAAAGCACAGATCATCCCAGCGGATGGGATACCACGCATCTTAGACTTCTTGATCTTAACGTTATCGGCAATCCGTGAACCAGGTAAAGCCACGATGACGTTCTGACCAGCGGCGACGTTAGGTGCCCCACAAACAATTTGTAAGGGGTCATCTTCGCCAACATCAACTTGGCACACGTGCAAGTGGTCGGAGTCTGGATGTGCTTCCATGGAAAGGACGTGTCCAACCACGATCTTCTTCAGTCCGTCGCTAGGTGTGGTAACACCATCAACTTCCACGGAAGTCCGTTCGATTTTTTCCGCCAGATCAGCGGGCTTAACGTTCAAATCTAAATATTCTTTAATCCAATTGTATGAAATCTTCATGGTTGGCGATTATCCTTTCTTTGTGAATTGTGTGAGGAAGCGGACGTCGTTCAAGTAGAAGTTCCGGATGTCATCGACACCGTACTTCAACATGGCGAACCGGTCGGGACCTACCCCGAAGGCAAATCCACCGTAAACATCTGGATCCACGCCAGCCATCTTCAAGACGTTCGGGTGAACCATACCGGCACCCAAAACTTCGATCCAGCCGGTATTCTTGCAGACCTTGCAACCCTTGCCGCCACAGTTGAAGCAGGTAATATCGGCTTCAACGGAAGGTTCAGTGAATGGGAAGTAGCTTGGACGCAACCGCACATCGAACTTGTCTCCGAACAATTCGTGAGCCAAAACCTGCAGGGTTCCCTTGAGGTCAGCCATGGTGATGTGCTTGTCGATAACTAAACCTTCTACCTGATGAAATTGGTGAGAGTGGGTTGGATCATCGGTATCACGCCGGTAAACCACACCTGGGGAGATCATCTTCAATGGCCCCTTGCTAAAGTCATGCTTTTCCAACGTCCGAGCCTGCATTGGTGACGTCTGCGTCCGCATCAAGATTTCCTTCGTAATGTAGAAGGTATCCTGCATGTCGCGAGCTGGGTGATTCTTAGGCAGGTTCATCATTTCAAAGTTGTACTTGTCTTCTTCAACTTCAGGACCGCTGAGCACCTGGTAACCCATGCCCAAGAAGAGGTCTTCGATTTGGTCCACGATTTGTTGAATCACGTGGGGTTCACCCTTAGTGACCGGCGTCCCTGGCAGGGTCACGTCGATGGTTTCCTTAGCCAATTGCGCATTCAAGACAGCCTTTTCCAGTTCTTCCTTACGTTGGGCAAGAGCGTTGGCTAAGTCGTCACGAATTTCATTGGCAAATGCCCCAACTTTTGGCCGTTCTTCAGCATCGAGGTCCCGCATTCCGCGTAAGACTTCGGTGATCGGTCCCTTCTTCCCCAATAATTGGACACGCACTTGATTAACGTCTTTTAAATCTGATGATTCTTTAATATCTGCTAAACCGCGTTGCCGCAGTTCGCTGAGCTTATCCTTTAACGACATACGTCATCCTCCATTTTCTCTACTTTTCTATTTCCGGTTGGCTGAATTTTCCACAAAAAAAGGCTTCGTCCCCATAACTAGGGACGAAGCTTCGCGGTACCACCCTGATTCAGCTAGTCTTCTCTCAAAAACTAACCACACTCAGAAGTGATAACGGTCACTCACCGGAAAATCATTCATCGTGTCACCACGACTCCCGATTACAACTCAAGAACTGAATTCACCCAGTAATTTGAAGTTTGCTTCCAGTCTTGGCAAACTCTTCCTGACAAATCGCACCGGCTACTGCTTTTCTATCATCGTTTTTAAATTATTACATGTTATAGACTAGCCGACTTTTTCGATGCTGTCAACTACTTCTGGTCTGCCTCAGTTGGGCAATACCACTTATCCGACCAAGCGTGAACCGCCGCCATGACGTTCTTAAATTCTTCGCCCTTCTGAGTTAATTCGTATTCGATCAACGAATTATCTGGAAAGGTCCGGCGAACGATCACACCATTGAATTCTAATTCCTTGAGTCGTTCGACCAAGACGCGGTCGCTACAACGGGGAATCTTGTGTGCTAAGTCTCTGAACCGTTGCGGCCCCTCTTGGAGGAGCACGTCAATAATCAGCCCGTTCCATTTCTTTCCTAAGAATGAGAAGGTCTGTTCAAACCGTGGACACAGTGCGAAATCCACACTGCTTTCATCAGGCTTTGTCTGTGATGACATCATTTGCATAGTGCTTCTGACCCCCCATTTCTCAACCGAAACTAGGCGTTAGGCGTAAGCTTTTCAACAAAGGCCTGGACGTGCTTGCGCGTTGGGCCAAAGAATTCATGAACCGCCTCGTAATCATCGACCAAGGAAACAATGGCACTTTCCCGGTATTTAGGTGTTGCCAGGGTTGCGCCCCACATGTGCTTCAAGATAATATCCTTTTCCATGTCATTCAAATCAGTCAGCTTTTCAGCGTTCCGCAGAGCAACCCGTGGGTGGATAAAAGCGTGCGAGCCCAAGTTAAACTTCGTCGTGCGCCAATCATAATAGAACAAATCATGTAACAACCCACCCCGTGCGGTGGCTCGGGTATTCAAACCAAGTTTCTTTGCAACTAAATAACTGTTATAGGACACTGAAATTGAGTGTTCCAAACGCGTTGAATGGTGGTGCTGGGTGTAATTCGCCAGGCGTTGAACCGGCTCCTGTTCCAACAAGTCAGAAACTAAATCGAGGTACTCAGAGTCATCACGCCAAGTAAGTTTGGTCATAGAATGCTTCCTTTTCATTTAGAATTATGATTTTCAGTCATGCTTAATTACCCTATATCATACTTCCTTTTTGATAAAAAGCAATGAAAATGTTCTGAAAGTGAATGTGATTTACTGTTTCTTAACGTTCAGCCAACCAATCGGAACATCACGATCCCTGCTGCAACAGCTACGTTGAGCGACTCTGCTTGTCCTTTAATCGGAATGTAAAGGTTTCGTGTCGTTAACTGTTGGAGGTCGGGAGCCATGCCATTACCTTCGTTACCCATGACAATTGCTCCAGCTTTCAAGGCATCAATGTCACGATAGTCTTTAGCTTGCGGATCCAAGTTGGTCCCATAGACCGGCAGTTGCCGTTGCGTAAAGGCCGTGATCCACTTGTGCAGGTCGCCTTCGACCAGTTGGATATGAAATTGACTGCCCTGCATGGACCGCAACACCTTAGGCAGGAAACGACTCGCACTGCCTAACCCCAGGACAACACCGCTCAGGCCAGCAGCATCGGCTGTCCGTACCATAGTTCCAATATTTCCGGGATCTTGGACCTGATCCAAGAACAACCAAGTGCCAGTTGCTGTGTTGGGATCAACCGCCGTATCATCCGGCATGGGTGCCGTCGCGAAGATGCCTTGTGGCGTACTGGTATCACCCAGCGTCTTCGCAAGACTATCAGTCAGCTCGAAGACATCCACGTTGGCTGGAAAGCTCCCAGTATGCGCGTCTAACTGCTCCGCCGTTCCCATGATAGCTGTGAGTGGTAGTTGTGCCTTCAAGGCCTCCTGTACCAAATGCCAGCCTTCTAGGAGGTAAGACTGTGTCGCCTTCCGTCCCTTCTTCGAGGTTAAGGCCCGCCACTGCTTGACGCGTTTATTTTGACCCGACGTGATTTTTTCTTTCATCTTAATTTATCCTCGCTTTTTTAATGACTAACTTTATTATATTATAGTAGATTTAAGTTCAAAGCTTGTTCACTTCCGTACAAATCAGTGCCGCTTAACTGTGAAGCTGATGATAGTTACCGCCGCCGTTAAGCCAAACTGCATGGTTAATTCTACCATATCGCTAGGCAGACGCGATACTTCGCGGTATGATTAATCTAAATTTTCTGGCATAAGGGGGAACTTTTGTGGTCACGCAACATTTTTTAGTCACTGGTCAGGTTCAAGGGGTGGGCTTTCGTTGGTCCGCCGCCCGCTTGGCACAGCAGTTAGGCATCACCGGTACCGTCCAGAATTTATCGACTGGTCAAGTCGCAATCGTAGCCAGCGGCGACGCGCAACAATTAGCTAACTTTGCCCGGCAAATAAAAGCCGGCGTGACGCCCTGGGCCATCGTTCACGAGCTCAAGGTCACTGCGGCTCGGACGCAACGATTTGCAGAATTCCGGATAATCACTAGATAATCATTTGAAAATCACTTACAAATCAAGTAATATGTTTGATGTTAACGGCGTTTTCGTCGTTTGGGGGCGTCCGCGCTCTACGTTTTAAATACAAAGGGGTTCAAAATAAAAATGAAAATCTCCAAGAAAGTCACGGTTACCGGTGCACTGGCGGCTATGGCCCTCGTCCTGAGTGGCTGTGTGCAGACCAAGAATGGGAAACCGTATGGCTTCGTCTATGACTACCTGGCCGTTCCCGGGCAACACGTGATGGACTGGCTCGCACAGCTCTTCGGCAATAGTTATGGTTGGGCAATCATTGGATTAACCGTCATCGTGCGAATGGTCTTACTGCCAATCATGATCAAGCAGATGCGTAGTGCCACCGTACAACAAGAAAAGATTTCGATGGTTCGCCCACAGATGGCTGCCATGCAGAAACGACAAAAAGAAGCCAAGACACCCGAAGAACAGACCGCTGCCAGTCAAGCCATGATGGCCCTCTACAAGGAAAACGGGATCAGTATGACTGGTGGTATCGGCTGTTTACCCTTATTGATTCAGATGCCGATCTTCGCCGCCTTGTACGCCGCTATTCGGTATTCACCAGAATTATCTGGCGCTGTCTTCCTCACGATTCCACTTGGAAAATCTAGTTGGATTCTCGCTATTCTTGCCTTTCTATCCTACCTGCTCCAGGGTTACCTTTCCATGTTGGGGATGCCGGAAGATCAGAAAAAGCAGATGCGGATCACCCTGCTGCTCTCACCCGTAATGATTCTGTTCTTCACGATGAGTTCACCAGCCGGATTAGGTCTATACTTCTTCGTCGGTGGACTGTTTGCCTGTGTGCAAACGCTGATTATCAACTTCTACCGGCCAAAGATTCGTCGGGAGATCAAGGAACAAATGGAAAGTCGTCCTAAGCCAAAGCCAGTCGTTGAACCGGTCGCTGCTAAACCAGCAACACCTGCAACGTCGGCTTCATCAGCCGCTGCGGAACAACCAGTTGCAGCCAAGACGCAAGACAAGAAAAACCGTAATCGTAATGCCGGGAAACAACAACGGCATCATTAATCATTATCATTGAACGTCAAGTGCCCCTCACCGTTGTTGGTGAGGGGCACTTTTTGCGTATAAAATGGCTGGTCAAATGGCCAACTGAAGGTTGCAAGAGTAAGTTAGGCATTTTGGTTTTCAACCTTTAGTAACCAATTAAATTGCTTTTTGTATATGGCATTCTATCTAATTGCTATATACAAATAGTCGAAGCTCATTTCTGCATATAATCATCGTTATTGCCACCAATTGCACGCTCATATTAAGACATCATCAAATTCTGTCGCACACCGCTTGGCACCTCAGCTCGGTCGACTGCTTCCCAAGTCTCCACGTTTTGCCCCTTGGTACTGATTTTAAGGTAACGGTTAGGCTTCAGAACCCATTGCGAATCAAACGTTAGTTTCCGCATCTGACCTTGATTATTATAGGTCGCCAGTTCATAGACATATTCCTTCTCGCCACCACCGCCAATAAAGTGGCGAATTGGTTTCACAGAAGTTCCCGCGTAGACGTCCTCGGACTTGACTGCCGGATTGACGTTGTCGATGGCCATGGCTAGCTCGGTTCCGCGATTCTTAGTTAAATTAGGTGTAATAATGGCAGCAGCCCCAATTAAAACGATTAATCCTGCGCAAAACAGTCCAAACTTCATTAAAAATTTCATTTTTATATCCTCCCCATATTGGTTAGCTACTAGGGTAACTAACTAGTTACCCTAGAATAACTGATCCCCCTGAACTTGTCAACACCTAAATGACTGCATACAAAAACGGCCCAAGACATGACTGTCCTGAGCCGTTACTTTTAAGCTTATTTAGAGTGGTCAGACTCACCATCAACTGTTTTATCCGTGTCACCAGTCGTCACGTCATCGTGCGGCGAATCCTCGAGTAATGCCGACTTGATTCCCGGAATTCCGGTATCATTAGCCTCGGCTTGAACCCGATCCTTCTTCGCATTGAGAATGCGTGCATCTTCATCCGACAAGATCGGCAATGAGATTCGGAAGACGGAGCCATAGCCCACGGCGCTTTCGATCGTAATCTTACCGTGATAAGCTTCAATCAGCCGTTTGGCAATGGCTAATCCCAGCCCATTGCCACCCTTGGTTCGCGAACGGGCCTTGTCGACGCGATAGAAGCGGTTAAAGACCCGATCACGGTTCTCTTGAGATATTCCCTCACCGAAGTCTTGAACGGCCACCTCGACGTTTCTAGAGTCACTCTCGAAGGTCAGATGAATTTCTTTCCGTGTCTGGGTATACTTCACGGCATTATCCAGTAAGATAATCAGAATCTGTTCCAAATGGTTCCGATAGACCTGTGCCTGAACCGGTCGCTGAACGTCATCGTCTAAGATAAAGACGAAGTCGGGATGAATCATCTTGAAGTTGTCATAGACTTGTTGCACCACTTCGCTCACATCCGTGACCTCATTCGTGTAGTTCACTTCAATCTGTTCGGCCCGTTGCAAATCCAGCATTTCTTGAACCAGACTCTTCATCCGTTTAGTCTCTTGTAAGGAGGCCTTAATGGATTCATCGAGCACTTCGGGATCATCCTTACCCCAACGATCCAGCATCTCCATGTGGCCCTGAATGATGGCCACTGGCGTCCGCAATTCATGGGAGACATCCTCCACAAACTGTTGCTGCTGATCCATGTACCCCTGAGTAGTGTCGAGCATCCCGTTAAAGAGATTTCCCAAGTCACTCAGTTCGTCGGTATGCCGAATCTCCGGTACCCGCTTATCTGTCTGGGGATCATCCCGCACAGCGTGAATCGTTTCGCGAATGGCTTCAACGGGACGTAACAAGAACGACGCCAAGATGTAGCTGAGAATGGCCACAGCTAAGCCGGCAATCAAGCCCAGCACAATGGCAACTTGGAACAATTTGACCTGTGTAGCCCGGTAGTCCTTGAGATTGTCCGTGACCTGCACGTATCCTAGCAAGCTGTCGTTTACCTTACTGTGGATTGGCATCCGTCCCACCAGATGTTTCCGGTGGTTCAGCGTGGTCACCGCAATCCGTTGCTTACCAACGGCGCTAAATGATGCGGTCGTATCCCCCGTTGAGAAGAGTGCCTTCCCCTTGGTATTGTAGACCGTGACTGTCTGACTGTCGCGAGCCAATGTGGTGACGACTGCATTGTTATACGGCGCCCCCTGTTGACTCCCACTGGTTTCATCGGCCAGAACGTTTCGCGGCCGTAGCAGCTGATCGACTTGCCTGTCGGTCAGCACCTCATTCTGATTACTCAAACGTTCAACCACGACGTTCAGTGAATCCGCCACGTGAGTCTTCTCCTGGCGCATCAGGACCGTCATAAAACTGCTAAAAATTAAGAAAACGATAGCCGCAAAAATAATCAGAACACCAAAAGCCGTCGATAACGTCCATTCCCATTTCAGGGAAAAACGAAACCCTCTCTTTCGCTTAGGTTCTTCCTTTTCTGCGGCATCCCGTTCTTCAATATTTATTGATTTCACGAACGCATCACGTACCCCGTGCCCCGCACCGTCTGAATGTAACTCTTCTGGCCGGCCACATCAATTTTGTTCCGAAGATAACGCACGTAGACATCGACCACGTTCGTTTCAACTTCGGATTCATAGCCCCAGACTTTGGTCAAGAGAACATCGCGGGCCAAGACCACGTTGATGTTTTCCATCAGAGCCAGGAGTAATTCATATTCACGTTTGGTGAGGTTGATGACTTCATCCCCCCGCCGCACGATCCGGTTTTCTTTCTCAATGGTGAGATCCTTGAATTTGACGGTCGTTTGCTTGGTGTTCTTCTGCTCGCCTTCCAAGTGAACCCGCCGTAACAGAGCCCGCACCCGGGCAAGGAGTTCTTCAATGGCAAACGGCTTAACGATATAGTCGTCGGCACCATGGTCTAACCCAGAAACCCGGTCGATCACAGAGTCTCGAGCCGTCATCATAATGATGGGCGTACTCTTGACCTCACGAACGCGGCGAGCCACTTCGATCCCGTTAAGTTCTGGCAACATAAGATCCAGCAAAATAACGTCGAAGTCTTGGGACAGCGCTGCTTCCATCCCCGTTCGACCGTTGAACTGCACGTTAGTCTCATAACCTTCGTGCTTCAATTCAAGCTCGACAAAACGGGCAAGATTTTTTTCATCTTCAATAATTAAAATTCGACTCATTGCGCTTTAACTCCTCTGGCTATTTAAATGCGTCCACTCCCAAACAAATCCATACCGGGAGCGGGCGTCCGTTATTCATTTCAACATTTAATTTTATCATAGTTTCTCATAATTGTATGCGAAAACCACCGTTCGCTTCACATTTATCTAATTTTTTACTTCTTCCTGACCTTATTTTCAGGCCCATAGAAAGTGGCAACCGGTTGCATACAATCATATCAGTTGGTTGTGAAAACCCTTTAAACTTTTTCTTTCACATTCGGCCATTTGTCTAATAATCCAAGAAAGCGGGCGTTAGTAGGCTTGCACAACTAATCACATTTCAATTATTTTGTTTTTGTTCACATTTTCACTTGAAATTGCATGATTTTTTAGTATACTAGGCATTGTAGAAAAAAAGAAAAGGGGTTTTTTGAAATGAAAGCTGCTGTTATTCGCGATTCAGTCGACGGTTACGTTGATATTAAAGATGTTACTTTACGTCCTATCACCCATGGTGAAGCTTTAGTTAAAATGGAATACTGTGGTCTCTGTCACACCGACTTACACGTCGCTGCTGGTGACTTCGGTAAGCAACCTGGCCGGATCATTGGTCATGAAGGTGTCGGTAAAGTTATCCAAGTTGCTGACGACGTTGACAACTTAAAGATCGGTGACCGGGTTTCTATCGCTTGGTTCTTCAAGGGCTGTGGCCATTGTGAATACTGCTTAAGCGGCCGCGAAACTCTTTGCCGTAACGTTCAAAACTCCGGCTTCACTGTTGACGGTGCCATGGCTGAAGAATGTATCGTTGATGCTAACTACGCCGTTAAGGTTCCAGAAGGCTTGGACCCAGTCGAAGCAACTTCCCTCACCTGTGCCGGTGTTACGATGTACAAAGCACTTAAGACTGGTGAAACTAAGCCAGGTCAATGGGTTGAAGTTGTTGGTGCCGGTGGTTTAGGTAACTTGGCCATCCAATACGCCCACAATGTCTTCGGTGCCCACGTTGTTGCCGTTGATGGTAACCCTGACAAGTTGGCTGCTGCCAAAAAAGACGGTGCTGAAATCTTAATCAACCGTCATGACGGTGACGTTGCTGAACAAATCCAAGAAAAGGTTGGCGGCGTTGATAACGCACAAGTTACTGCCGTTACCAAGGACGCCTTCACCCAATCCGTTAACGCTTTGAAGCCAGATGGTAAGTTAGTTGCCGTTGCTTTACCTCAAGGTGATATGGAATTGAACATTGCCAAGACTGTTCTGGATGGTATCTCAGTTCGTGGTTCCTTAGTTGGTACCCGTCAAGACTTAGCTGAAACCTTCCAATTCGGTGCCGAAGGTAAGGTTCACCCTATCGTTCAAACTCGTCGTCTTGACGAAGTTAACGATATCATTGACGAAATGAAAGCTAACAAGATCGTTGGCCGGATGGTTGTCGACTTCACTAAGTAATTTCCAAAAAAACTTCAATACTTCCAAAACCCCCGCTCTGTCGTGAAGAGTGGGGGTTTTATTGTGCCTTTATAGGTCAAAATTATCGAAATCCATTTAAAGTTACTAAAACCATCTAACCGTTGCTTAATAACCATTACGAGCTAAGCAAATGCCGCCACCTAACAGCTTCACGCTTAACAAGTATGACTCCCCTTATCCGCACATCACCACTTCACCAACTAAATTCTTCATAATACACCCGACTGCTAGCCACGCCTGCGCGTTGAATGGCGCGGCGCCAATTTCTGCCGAATGGACCTGGTCCTGACAGCAGAAAAATTTGATTTTCCGTAGTTAGCGACGCCATTATTTTTTCCGGCTCAAATCGACCTTCTTGGATGTGCAGGTTGAGTTGTGGATGGTCGGCCGCCAGTCGTCGGAGTTCATCGACATAAATCAGTTGTTGGGACGTGTGTGCGGCATAGTAAAATGCAATGGCTTTATCCGGATAAGCCGCAATCACTGCCAATAAAGGGATGGCCCCCGTCCCACCACCAGCCAGCACCAACCTGGCCTGCGGATAGTCTTTAATCACTTGAGAAAAGTGGCCGTAACCACCCGCAAAGGCAGCTGTCACACCAATGGGTACCTGCTGAATCTGCCGGGTGAAGTCGCCGTCACCACGAATGGCTAACACGAGTCGTCCTTCAGTAGTGACTGGATTCACCACTGAAAGGGGGTGACCCTCACGCAATCCCGGTGTATTTGGAAAGCGAAGAAAGACATAGTCCCCCGCTTGAATGACTAATCGCCGGGCCTGCCGTAATTGAAAAGTGAATTCGTAGAAATTCGGTGCCAGCTGGCGTTTCGCGACCAACCGTCCGCGTGGCACCCCCCAGGTTGACCGAATCTTCTGATAAACATAGCACCCCAGAACCACCGCCGTATAGCCGTTGAATAGCCAAATATAACTGGGAACCGCCGTCATATAGCTGATGAGTTGAACGTGAATGAAGACCAGTGCAACCGCCACGAGGTTCAGTCGGTGGAGCCACACGGATAAATTCATGATGAAATAGCCGTTCCAGTTGGCGCTTTATCCAGCGTAGAACACCGAAACGACTGGTCAACCACCCCGCCATGAAGACTAATGAATACACCATTAGCCCTAAAAACAGGTCAAATGCCCAGTCACCGGTCTGACGAATCAATCCAAACGAATGGGTACCTTCCTTGTGAAGAAAGGCCAGCCCAATCGCCAACAGGCTGAGTACGCCGTGAATAAAGTAGACGCTGGGTAACCCAATCAGTCGATCCAACCACTTAGGTCGCGTACTGAGATAGATGGCCACAAGAAACCACACGTAAGCAATAGATCCCCACTGGATCGCCAATGCGTCACTGGCATAGATTGACGGGAGTCCCAGTGCTAAGGCCTGAATCAACGGTAACGGGACCACGAAGAGTACAATCAACTAGGTTAAGCCTTGTAAATAGGGTAGTCGTTTCAACATCACCATCGCCTCCTAACTGTGGACGATCTTATTCTGACCATCTACCAGTACGCTCTGCAGGGAAAGCCCTTGCGTCAACTGCTTAAATTTTTCTGGACCAGCCGAAATAGCCGCTGTAGCCCAAACATCGGCGGTCACCAAATCCGCTGACACCACCGTTGCCTGCTGCAGGTGCCGTTGACTGTTTAACCGCGAAATATGTTCCCCGTGTTGACTGGTGCCGGACGTTGCCATCGCACCATTGGCTATCTGGTATTGCGCCAATAACCGTTGCCGATTGTTGGGGTCCTCAACGCCGACCGCCCAACGAAAATCACTTGTCGCTGCCACGCCCATCTGAATATCACCAGCACCATTGATAGCGGCGGCACTGATGACCTCTCTCACGAGCAACGGCCGGAGATAGTGACGAAAGACCTGTTCAATTGCCCACCCCTTCACCAGACCAGTGGGATCAAAGGGTCCCCGATAGAAGGGATTGAAAGCCCCTTGCGTGACCGTTTGTGCTCGAATTGCTAGACCGTAAACGCTTTGAAACTCAGATGAGAAGTCATCAGCCGCTAATTCACCCTGCTGAAATCGACACAGGATCGATGTCGACTTGAATGGGGAAAAGACTTCATCGACGTGTCTCAATTCACGATTGATCGCCATTACGACCTGATCGAATTGATCCTGAGACCACTGATTCTCTGGTGACAGAACAACTTTGATGGAAAATGGCATCGCCATCGCTTGAATCACACGCGTTTTGATTTGATAGGCTTCCATAGGCTAAGCCTCCGCTTGATCTAATGCGCTCTGTAAGGACCCGGTAAAGCCCTTATAGGTCTCGCTGGCTCCGGACACCAATTGAATCTTAGAACTTTGTTTTTTAATTGCCTCTGACTTATAGACGGGGAGCGCTTGCGCATTGATCTGCTTATCATGGCCATTGTCATTGGGGTATTCGAGAACGTTGACCTGTGTAATCTTTCACGCTTTGATGACAGCCTGCACTTGCACATCCCCCCACTGCGTCGATGTCGCCTTACCGGTAAACGACCCATTTTGATATTTCTGTTTACTGCTTGCTGCAGAACTGATCGACGAACTGTCACTAGACTGACTGGGTGCACTTGAACTGGAACTTGCGGTTTGGGTTACGACCCTCGACTGGCGGAAAAAGAGCAGGTAGCCATCAATAACCATGGCACAGACTATCGCAACCGCTAATAGCCACCGTATGATATGCTTCATTCGAACCACCTCGTTTTGTCTTGAAGTATAGGCAGCAGGCGTGAAGAAAAGATGAAGAACACCTTGTAATGTGTCTACGTTTGTTAAGAAAGTAGGTGAACTTTATTGTCAGGAGGCGGCATAGCAGCAAACCGAGTGGTGTTAGCCCACCGCACGTTTGTTGACTGCGATTGCGACTTTCAAAAAGGCCGATTCCGTCATTGGAATCGGCCTTGCTCGCCTTTCTCACATTGATGTCGTCAGATTATCCGGCACAATCTGCTTGAAGATCACCGCTAACTCTGCTGGTGACTCTCGCTTGCCGGTCGTCAACCACGCCTGCACCACCCCAAAGATAGCACTGGTCCAAAAGATAATGAGGTAGTCGACTACCGTCTCATTAGTCATATCAATGCCGGTCGTATTGAGGTGGGCTAACATCTTTGTTCGAAAGATCTGACGCATCCCCTGCTTGAATTGATTCTGAATTGTCAATGTTCCATTATCCGATAATAAGCGGCCTAGAAGCGCCCCCTCGCTATCCAAAAACGGCATGAGCTGCGAGAGAAAGTACGTTGGATTATAGTCGTTATGACGAACCACCTGAACGATTCGGGTCATGACCCCCTGTTGATAGACCGCGACCAACGCAGTAGTATCCGCAAAATGATGGTAAAACGTGGCCCGGCTAATGTGCGCCGCCTGGGCAATTTCCGAGACACTGATTTGATCAAAACGCTTCTCCACCAGTAGCTCTGCTAAGGCGGAAAATAACTTTTGTCGCGTCTTTACGATCCGTAAATCCTCAAAATCTGCCATGGTTAAACCCTCCTCAAATTTTACTGTACAGTTTTGCCAGATGTGAAGTACAACCTCATAAAGTGATTGCAAGCTCACCTGACACTTGTATACTGAGCTTATCGAAAGAAATTATACACTTTGTACAATAAAAGGAAAAGAGGTCATGACTTATGACATTTCTCAGAAATCATTGGTACGATATTGGTGGCGTGGTCGGTGTCTGCATGGCACTTATTATCTGGCACAACTGGGGGAGCATGTCGACTTTACTTAAAATTGCGGTCCTAAACTTCTTTGTCATTCTCTGGCATGAATTTGAAGAATTCCGCTTTCCTGGCGGCGAACCAGCCATCACCAACCTTGCCATGCAACCGAGCACTGACGGTCCCGCAGACCGATACCCGCTCAACCAGAATAACGCCATGGTCATCAACGTCGTCGCGGCCTACGTCTGTTACCTACTGCCGGTCTTCTTTCCAGAAATAATTTGGCTCAGCTTCATGCCTATTGTCTTCGGACTGACTCAGCTAGTCATGCACGTTATTCTCACACCCATCAAGATTCATGCTCTGTATTCTCCTGGTGAACTCGCGGTCGTCTTTGGCCACCTACCACTAGGCATCTGGTGGTTCGTCTACACCATCAGTAATGGTCTATTGGGATGGTTGGACGTGCTCTTCGGTCTTCTCTATATTGTGGCTTTCATTGGCATCTTCATGTTGAAGATCGGCTACGGTATCCTCCAGTCCACCAGTTCTCCATACGTTTTCCCTAAAGCAGAGTTTGAGCGCGCTGGCTATGCGAAACGGATTCGGAATCAAAAAAAATAATAATTTACGCAAAGAGAATGGCCACGAGCGGATGCTTTCCGTTCACGGCCATTTTTGAAATAATCTTATTTAGGGACTTGCATCACCAAGTGTATGGTTAGCTAAAATCGAATCAATACTTTCCCCTTCGGATGACCAGTTGCGACTAATGCTAGCGCCTGGTTGATGTCGGCTAGTTTGAATGGCGTCGAGTCGATGGCGGGCACGATATTTTCACGTTCCACTAACTGAGTAATCTTGCGGAGTTGATTGCCATCGCTACGGACAAATAGAAACCGGTACTGCGCGCCAATGCGCTTGGTTCGGCGATCTAACCGTGCACCCGCTAGAGAGAAAAGTATCGTCTTCCACCAGGAAAGGTGCTGGTCCTGCGCAAACTGGCGGTTTGGCCCCATTCTTAGTGAGAGCAGCTTACCACCAGGCTTTAAGACTTGGCGTTCGTGGTCCAGTTCCTTGGAACCAATCGTATCGATCACGTAATCTACCGGCGCAAGCGCCTCCCAGTAATTTTCCTGGCGATAGTCAAAATATTGGTCCACGCCGTTTGCCAGGGCAGCACTCTTGCTTCTGGCGTTACCACTCACGCTAACATTTAGACCCATTTCACGCGCGATTGGAATCGCCATTTGACCAAATGATCCAGATCCGCCGGGAATCATCAGTCGTTCCCCGGGTTGGGCGTGAAGTTCCTCGTGCAAGCCCTGGTAGGCCGTTAAACCAGTCAATGGCACCGCCGCACTGTGAGCAAAGTCCAAGTTCTCAGGCTTCAAGGCAACTGCATGCTGATCGATCGCAACAAATTCCGCAAAAGCACCAATCTTACCTAAAGGCAGTCGCGAATAGATGGCATCTCCCACTTGAAAGTCGATGACGTTAGTCCCAACTTCGGTCACGACCCCTGACAGTTCATTGCCCATCGTCGTTGGGAGCTTGTAGTCCTGAATCAACTTGACGCTACCAGTACCAATCAGCATCTCCAAGGGATTGACGGCGGCAAACTTGACTTGTACCAAGACCTCGTCGGCCGTGGGCGTGGGCATCGGAATATCGTTGACCTCGAGTTGAAAATCTTTATCATATTTGTGTAATTGCGCAGCTTGCATAGTGGCTGGTCCTCCTCTAGCAGTGGTCATTAATTTTTCGTCTGTTTGAAACTTCTTCATGAGTTTACCAAATCAGGTTACAAAATACAAATAAAGTTACTTATTGACCATTTGTGGTACAATAATAAAAATAATACCGAAGGAGGCGAACCGCCAGAACCTCTGCTCAGTGAGATTTGGCACCCTAAAATGACATTAACCACTCGCGATAAAATTCTCAGTACGGCTGAACGTTTGATCCAAGAGACTGGCAACGCTGAGGTAACTTTGGCGCAAATTGCCACGGCACTAGGCATGACCCATGCCGCTCTCTATAAACATTTCAAAAACAAGCAGGCTCTCTGGGAGGCGGTAGCGACAGCTTGGTTCCAGCGCGAAATCATCGACCAGATTCACTGCGCACCAGCAACACTAGCGCAGACACAGTTGCACGACTGGTTGTGGGCCTTCGTAACGGCTAAGAAACACGCGTACAATACCGATCCACAGATGTTTGCGCTCAATACCCGCTACGTCGACAACAATCCCAAAGCGTTACGCGCCGTCTTGACCCCTGCTTACCAAGTTGTTTCGCAAATCATGGACTACCATGATCCGCACGACGAAAAGGCCGAGGCTATCCTAGCCGCCTTCGCCATCTTTACCCTTCCGAGCTTCAGGGAAACCTGGAACGATGCGGACTACGCGCAACGTTTCGAACGTATCTGGTACTTGATCAAGGCTGGCGTCTAACCCAGGCTACTTGACTGGCAACGTAAATAACGACTACGTCTCTCACACGGATGTGGTCGTTATTTACGTTCCGCGAACGCTGATGTTGGCGGCGGTACCCTACTTCGTAAAAAAAAGAGGATTGCCCCCACAGTTGGGAGCAATCCTCTTTTGAATTCAGATTGAAGAAATTACTTCTTCAATGGTGACCATTGCCACTTAGTGAATTCTTCGATATCATGACCTTCGTCACGAGTGATCTTCATGTGCTTAGCTAAGATAGTGTCCATCTTGGCGTCAAAGGTCTTACCGGCAGCTTCGTCGATAATGCCCTTAGCAATCAAGGTGTTAACCGCATCCTTGGCTTGGTGGAACCGGTCTAATTCGGAGTATACACGCATGTCGTAAGCAGTCGTGATATCACCATCTTCACGGTAACCATGAACGTGCAAGCCTAAGTGTTGACGTTCGTAGAAGAATGATTCGATCAAGTCTTCGTAACCGTGGAAGCCAAACATAACTGGCGTACCAGATTCGCCGAAGAATGACGTGAATTCAGCATCGCTCAATGCACGTTCGTCGTTCAGAGGGCCGTTCTTCTTTTGAAGACGTTCCAATTCAACAACGTTAACGTAACGCATCTTAACGGCTGGGAAGGCGTCGTTGATCAAGCTAAGAGCAGCAAGCGTTTCGATGGTTGGTTCAACACCGGCAGAAGCAAAGACGATATCAGCATCTTCACCTTCAGCAACAGTGGAAGCCCAGTCGATCGTCTTAAGACCCTTAGTAGCCAATTCTTCAGCTTCGGCAACAGAGAACCATTGTTGACGTGGTTGCTTAGAAGCAACGATATGGTTCAACTTTTGACGGTCAGTGAAGGCACGGTCAAATACAGCCAAGAGTGAGTTGGCATCGGCTGGCAGGTACTGACGGATAAAGTCAGACTTCTTTTCAGCCAAGTGGGTCAACATACCAGGATCTTGGTGGGTGTAACCGTTATGGTCTTGTTGGAATACAGTAGAAGTAGATACCAGGTTCAATGATGGGTAATCATTACGCCAGTCTTCTGCTGCGGCCTGACGGATCCACTTGAAGTGTTGCGTCGTCATTGAGTCGACAACCCGCAAGAATGATTCGTAAGACGTGAACACACCGGTACGACCAGTTAAGGTGTAACCTTCAAGCCAACCTTCAGCTTGGTGTTCTGATAATTGGGCATCCAAGATACGGCCTTCTGGTGCTTCGTATTGGTCATTTGGTTCCTTGACCTTACTCATCCATTGACGGTTCGTAATCTTGAACATTTCCCAGAGACGGTTAGACATCGTTTCGTCAGGTCCGAAGATCCGGAATGACGTTGGGTTCTTTGTGGCAACGCCAGCAAAGAAGGTTGACAGAACGTTCATATCCATGTTGCGGTTGCCATCAGGCAAGTTCGTCCCACGGTTACTTTCGTTGATGTCGTTAGCGTAGTCTTTCCAGTTAGGTAAGGCCAGCGTTTCAGGCTTTTCGCCACGCGCACGACCACCATTAGCAACTGGGTTAGAAGCCATCCGCTTGTCACCCTTAGGGGCGAAGTCGGCAACTTCTGCCTTCAATGAACCATCAGTATTGAATAATTCGGCTGGCTTGTATGAGTTCATCCAGTCTTCAAATTCTGGTAATTCGTCGAAGTTGTTTTGGCTCAAGCCAAGTGGAACTTGGTGAGCACGGAATGAGTTTTCAATTGGTTCGCCGGCTGGGTTATGCGTAGGACCGCCCCAACCCTTTGGCAAACGCGCGATAACAACAGGCCAAGCGGCAACTTCACCGTCTTCGTACTTGCCGTTTTCACGAGCGTCTTTTTGGATTTGTTTGATGTCAGCGATAGCTTGGTCAAATAACTTAGCAGCTTTTTCGTGGTAAGTCATGTAATCATGGATATCGTCGTTTTCGAGGAAGCGAGGTGACCAACCTAAACCTTCGAAGAACTTGGCGATCTTGTCGTCGCTCATCCGTGAGAAGATAGTAGGGTTGGAAATCTTGAAGCCGTTTACGTCAAGAATAGGTAAAACGGCACCATCGTTCTTAGGGTTCAAGAACTTGATGGAATTCCATGCAGTCATGGCAGGACCGGTTTCAACTTCACCATCACCAACGACAGTAAATGCAATTTGGTCTGGGTTGTCTAATACGGCACCAGTAGCATGGGACAGAGAGTAACCAAGTTCCCCACCTTCGTGAAGAGAACCAGGCGTTTGTGCAGTCATGTGAGAACCAATCCCACCTGGGAATGAGAACCGCTTGTACAGACGTGCCATACCTTCAAGATCCTGAGTGATTTCAGGGTAATCTTCAGTGTAGGTACCGTCTAAGTACGCGTTGGTTACCATAACTTGGCCACCATGACCGGGACCACCGATATAGAACATGTTCAAACCGTACTTGTTGATCAAACGGTTGGCGTGGGCATACAGGAAAGTTTGTCCTGAGATAGTACCCCAGTGTCCGATAGGCTTAACCTTAACGTCGTCTTTTTTGATTGGTGTGTTGGTAACTGAGAACAATGGGTTGTCCTTCAGGAAAATCATACCACCGGAAAGATACGTTGTAGCACGCCACCAGGCGTCAACCTTTTCCAAGTATGACTTGGAATCGTAATCTACTGCCATGAATTTTACACTCCTTCGTTGAATAACATCCTTCTAAACAATTAACAGAAATCATTAGAGGTTAATTTTGTACTTCTTCATCATACTAAATTCTGCCGAAAAGTCAACCTTTTTGTAAATTGATACGGTCCAATTTATGAAAAAGCCGATTTTTCTTCGAAATTTGACTGACCCACCATCCAACTAGCAAAGCGCCGTTGGATCTTCGCCGGTTGGATTTTGCGTCATTTGGCAATTGTTTGCGGGCCACAAGTGTTCATAGCCGTGCCAATTACCGGAACCAAGTATACCAGATTTGAGGGATTGTTCGGTTGCGTTTGCTCATGAGATTTAAGCGTTTAACGAGATGTTAATGATTGAAAGTAAAAATTAATTTTTACCACCTCTCACCAAGAATCATGGTTTCAATTCATTTGAGCTTTAGTAACTGAAGGTTAAAAGCGAGCTGGCAGACCGCTTCTCAGGCTGGCGGCGTCCTACCCACAGCGTTCCAGCCTAAATTTGGTGAACGGTAAGCCGGCTGATTTAGACGACGTTGCCTAATTTTAGTCTCAGTATCGTTGTTGCAACAGTCATAATGGATACTTTAGATCTTTCAACCTTCAGTTTAGTAATCCGACTAATTTATGCGTCAAAAAAGGACCCCTTCACATCAGAATTGGCCCTGCAAATTCTCCATAAGTGACGTCAGTTGATCCATTTACAGTTGATGCCAATCCACCACACCGGTTTCGAAGCTGTCAGCTTCCAAGAAATTACTTAACGGCACCCGCTTTAATGATTGACAATACGCATCGTGCGCCGCGGTAAACGCAGCTGTCGCCAACGCTTCACTCTGCCGAATGTGAGCCGCATCCCCCGGAAAAATCTTCGCAGCCAAATGCAATTCTGGCATGACGACTGTTTGAAGCTCATCTACCGCTGCGCAAACATCGTACAGCGTGATGGTCGTGACGTTCTGTTTGATGACAAACCCACCATCTTTACTAGCGACCGATTGAATTAATCCAGCAATGACCAATTTACGCAAAATTTTCTTTAAATACGAATCAGAGACCTCCAGGCGTTGACTTAATAACTGACTCTTCAATGGGGTATGCTCCCGTTGAACTGCCAACATTAAAATCACGTAAATCCCCTGTTCGACACTCTTACTAATTTTCATCATAACCGTCCTTACTTTGCCATCAATTCTGTTAATAATGATGCCACAACCCGGTCAACCTTGACGGGTCTTACCTGGGGCACCACAGCACCTATGACCCGCAACAATGGGACGTACCGTGTCATCTGGTCATGACGACCGGCACCGTAGACCAATGTTGGCTCAACCACCGCCAACGGTGTTGATGCCGTCTGTAATTCCTTAATAATTTCGCGTTTTAACCGTACAAATGGCTTGGGTCCTAACTTACCGCCAATGAAGCCCATTGCCCGTGGCTGGTACTTCTCCGCAAGTGCCATCATCAATTGCGCTGGCACGCGGTTAAATTTTGCCATCTCCTGCGAATCAGCCAGCGGTCCACCAACCAGATCCACAATATAGTCAACCTGTGCTGGCAACGTAACATTTCCAAGCTGAGACTGTGTTAAATCAACCGCTAGTCCATGCACGCCAGCTAGCGCGAGGCCTGAGTCACCCGATCGCGAAAGAATCCAAAATTCCGTATCAGTATTGCGCTGCCGCCATGCCTGAACCAGTTGCCGCCCAATGTAACCACTGCCACCCAGTAAAACAATATTTGTTGTCATAAGTTCACTCTTTTCCCAAGACTTTTATTATCTATGGATAATATACATCCATAGATGTTCAAAAGCAAGGAATATTTATGTCTTGGCTAAAATTCACAGTAGAACAGCATTATTACGCCGTTTCTCCCAAAAAGGCCAGGCTCCTTGTTGAAGGATCCTGGCGCTATTTTTTCTTCTATTCTACTCTGCGTCAATTTTTAACGTACAACTCAGCCTGCAGCCGGTCCCGACACATATACCGATGTATTTTCATAGCGATTCTTAGTTAGATTGGTAACCATAAATTCTGCTAAGTCTGCCCGACTCAATGGATCGTGGACCGATTTTGGTGAAAAATCGCCATAACGGTAAGCTCCCGTCGCCGGTTCATAGGTTAGCCACGATGGCTGAACGTTGGTGTACGTCAGCCCTGAGGATTTTACGATGGCAACTTGCCTTTCTTTGTTAGCCACGCCCTCCGCGTAGTCGGCCTTCACCGCCATAAATTCTGCCAGTTCGACCGGCGTTAAACTTTGACGCGACGACGCATCCGACGCATAGCCCGTAAGGATCTCCACGCGATTGATTCCACTAGCTCGCATGGCTCATGTAATCTGATGGACAGGTTCAACAACGCCGAAGTCGCCGAGGGAAATGATGACGACATCACTTCCAGCCATAGCGGCTTGAATACTCGCTTGCTTATCATAATCCACTAGACGTACCGCAACGTTACCCTGAGGACTGATCCGACCGGCCTGCCGGCTTACTGCAACCACCTGATTGCCTTGTGCTAGTGCTTCAGTAATTAGAAATTGGCCAACACTCCCGCTGGCGCCAAAAATTGCGATTTTCATATCATTTACCTCCTAGAGAACTCTTGTTAAATCATCTAAATACGTCTGTGCTTGCTGCTTTAAGAACACCTGCAATAATTGTTGGGTTGCCGAATCCAAGTGACTCGTAAAGTCTTCATCAAGACTAACGCGTGTTGTTTGCTCACCCAATGCCGCCAGTATAAATAGCCGTGACCCCTTGCCATCAACATGATCTAACTTTAAAGCTAATCGCTGTCCCGGTATTTGATCCACCACCGTATAAGTCATCGGCCAACCAGTTGTTGCGTCCATCTCCGCATAGCTTCCATCCGTGTTACGAGTCACAGCACTCACGTTAGAGCGCCAATGATCATTCTCTGGTTGTGTCATCAGTTGCCAAATTGCCGTTGGTGTTGCTTGAATTACTTTTTCCAAATTAATTTTATGCATGTCTACGCATCCCTTCACTGTTGAACGAAGACCGATTGGTTTTGATAACGCTGTGACGTCAGATTTGTCACCATAAATTCTGTCAAGTCGGCACGACTAATGTGCCCAAGCAGCGATTTCCCCCGGTAATCACCGTGACGATAGGTCCCCGTTGTAGCGTCAAACGTTAACGTTGGCGGCTGAACGATGGTAAAAGTTAAGCCTGAATTGCGAATGATACGGTCCTGTAATTCCTTGTTGTGAAAGCCGCGATAATACGCCAGTCTAGCGGCCCATACGATCACATGCATCACAGGATTCAGTTGCCAGCGGCTCCGTCGACTTCCACCAAAACCAGTTAAAATTTCCACCCGAGTAATGTCTACGGCCTGGAGGGCTTGAATAATCGCCTCAGTTGGTTGGACAACGCCAAGATCACCCAAGGAGATGATGGCGGCATCATCTCCCTTAGCTGCATCTACCAAGTCAGCCGGCTGATTGTAGTCAACCGCTTTGACCGTCACGTGAGCCTGAGGTTGTAAGCTACTAACCTGTCGACCCACCGCAATGACTTCGTGCCCCTGACGAACCGCTTCAGTAATTAAATACCGGCCAACACTGCCGCTAGCACCAAAAATAACAATCTTCATCATTCGTTACCCTCCTAATAAGTAAGCGCTTGGGTTGATTGTGCCTGTGCCTCGTCGACTATGGTAATCAGCATTAACCATAGTGGCAATGAGACGACCGGCTTGGGCTGCGTTTCTACTGGTTGTGTCATCATAATTCTCCTTTTTATTTGACTAAACATTTGTTTAATTAAAGATTAAAAATAAAAATCGCGTTAACGATTTTTAAGAACACCTTGCATTGATAGACGAATGACGGTTTCTAATTCACTCAGCATCACCGGTTGCTTCCCCACGACCCGTTGCTTTAACACCATCATGAACGGTGCGAAGAGTAGGGCATAGAGGGCTTCTCGATTATTAGTGGTCATGAGCTCTGCATCGATCATTTCTTGAAAAACATCATCGATGGGTTGGGCCAAACGATTCCCCTGACGAATGACTTCTGGCGTCACCAATTTGGGATTATCGCGAATCTCGTCTAAATACGTCGACTCTAGTGGGTGGGCGGTCATTTGATCAGCAAAGTGATAGATGCCATTAAACAAACGTTCCTCCTTGGTCTGCCCCTCATCAATAGCGGCCTTTAGTCCCTTATCAATAAGTTCCTTGACCTCTAAATAAATTTTACCCAACATTTCCGTTTTATCCTTGTAGTAAACATACGGTGTCCCCGAACTAACGTGAGCACATTTAGCAATTTTACCAAACGACAATGCCGCAATACCTTCGTCTCGTGTGATTTCAAATACGGCTTGCTTGACACGTTCTTTTTTTCCCTCATCAATTTTTCTCATGCTTTTATATTAAATGATTGATTAATTATTGTCAATCATTTTTCCTACCTTTCCGAAGATTTCATCCGCCGTTGTGCGAATATTCAGATTGGCGCGGTGATCGAAAACGGTTGATTGCGGGTTGATCTGGATCACTTGTGCGTGAGCATTAATGTCGTCATAGTAACCGTTCGATCCTGTGACAATGACCAGATCTGCTTGATCCATCCACTGATTGGCCCGACGAACTGCGACTAGGTCGCGACCAACGTGATTGTGAGCCGGTGCCGGTGAGAGCAAGCCCCCACATTCTGGGCAGTGTGGAGCCTGACCTGCCCGCCAAACACTTATGGGATAAACCCGACCACACTTCAAACATGTATTTACATTGAAACTATTCCAAATATCAGCAACCTGTCGCGAACCGGCCAGTTCATGAAGGTAGTCTACATTAGTCGTCACTACGGCCTGAACTAGCCCTTGCTGTTCTAATCGTGACACTTCACGGTGAGCAATGGTTGGCCCGACATCGAACATCCCATGGAGAAATGTTTTTTGCAATTGCCGATAATAAGCATTAGGGGCCGCCACGAGTGCCTGCTCTGAGGACAACATCGTTCCTGCAATCCCTGGCATGTGGGCCAAGTCAGCAATACCGCTAGCCGTCGAAATACCAGCCCCAGTCAGAACAACTGTAAATTTACTTTGACGTAGTGCATGGACTAACGTGACAAGTGCTGTTTGTTCTTTTTCTGCCGTTAAACTCATCAACTCATTCTCCTTCTGGCCTAATTCTACTTCAGGTCGTGTCCAGCTCGACAGTTAAATATCGCTGTTTAATGAAACAATCGTTTATTTATTATCGAAAAAAATTCATTTACTTCAGTTATACAGTATTGCATCCCTTATATAACTGTTGTGAATAGCTAAATAATAAACGATTGTTTAATTAATGTCAACCTATTTTTAAAAATTTTAGTTTTCAATTGTTGGCCCACCCATCTCAAGCTGTCAAGGGGCTCTTGTTTGACCAGGTGTTGTCTTCTACACTATTGGCTAAGCATCCTAAAAAGCCACTCGATCAGCGAATAGACAATCACGTGGTGTATCACCCTACGATTCGACTCACGCGGACACGAGATTCGCAACCAATGTTTCGATGAATCCGTCTAACACACGAGACCGCAGCTTGTTTTTCCGTTGTATATAAACGGCAGTCACCTGCTGGTCCGCGAATGCTGTCGGCAATATCTGTAACCGCCCGGCAGCCACCTCTGGCTGAACCACGAATTGTGGTAAATAGGCAACTCCCAGATTACTCATCACACTTCGCTTAACTGCTTCGACACTCCCAATTCCCATGAAATGCGTGAAGACAATGTCTCTCGTCGCAATTGCCGCCATAAACTTCTTATGCGTGATGCTTTCCCGATCGTCAGTGATTAGGGGACACGTCAGCTGTTGATGCGGCTTTTGCAGATCGACCGTCTGCGCATCTAGTTGTGAACTGGCCACCAGAACCAAAGGGAATTCTCGTAGCCGGGTAACGGTTAGACTATTACTGTAACCGCCGACATCATAGTGAATCCCCAAATCCACCGTCCCATTTGCTACGCGTTGTGGAATAGTGAAGCAGTTTGCCATTTGTAAGGCTAGTTGGACGGCCGGCGCCTGGTTGTGAAAGGCCTTGAGAACTGGCTGCATCTGGTACGTCAATAGCGTATCGGGAATTGCGATGCGTAGACTCCCAGTTAATTCGGCGTCGGCCTTGCCATAATTTTTCATTTCCGTCACCGTACCAAGAATGCTGTCAATTGCTGGTAAGAGCTGCTTTCCCGCTGATGTGAAGACCATCTTACGACCGACTTTTTCAAATAATTGCAGTGATAATTCCTGCTCCAATTGCTGCACTTGAAAGGTCACGGTCGATTGGGCATAATTCAATTGATTGGCTGCGGCCTGAAAGCTTCCGGTCTCGGCAATGGCGCGAAGTGTTTTTAGTGTTTTAATATCCATTTGGCATCCCCTATTTGTAACTGATTTAACTATCGAATAATTCGAATTATTATATCGAACATTTCAATTAGACTGAATCGTTGCTTTGACTTAGTATATGAAATAACGTCAGTCTTGTCAATTTTACGCATTAGAGAGGATGTCAGTCATTGAAAATCATAAGTTACACGCCAAAATATCGTAATCAGGTTATCGCTCTAATTCTGTATCTACAAAATTTCGACAACAAAGTTAATTTGTCCCTGGAGGAACAGCCTGATATGGCCAATATTACCGATCACTATTTGAAAAAACAGGGTGGCTTCTGGCTAGCCATCAACGACACGGATGATGTTATCGGTACCATCGGTCTACTCCCTGAGGACGGTCACTATGGCATCTTGAAGAAGTTCTTCGTCCACCAAGATTATCGGGGCGCAACAGCCGGTGTCTCACATCAATTATTCACCACATTGCTTGCGGCTGCAAAGGAACGACAGCTTCAGCATATTCTTCTGGATACACCAGCCGCATGCCACCGTGCCCATCACTTTTATCGCAAGAACGGCTTCACCGAGATTAGTCGGGCAGATGTCCCTCTCAGTTATGATTATCCAGACCGAGAATCGCTTTTCTTCGTGAAGGACCTGTAGAAATAACTATTATCATTTGCTGAATTTTTGAAAATGACTATTTAACCGGTGTTCACCTGGCTACGCTTAACCGCTTGGCTCAGACCAATGTGCCCGCTATTGATGCCATGCTAACGAAATACAAAGGTTTTATTGTGAGAACTAAAGATTGCAAGTGGGCTCACTTGGAAAATGGCGACTTTGAAACGCGGGTTGGGCGGTTCAAAGCGAGCTGGCAGACCGCTTCTCAGGCTGGCGGCGTCCTACCCACAGCGTTCCAGCCTAAATTTGGCGAACGGTAAGCCGGCTGATTTAGACACTGTAGCCACCATTTTATCGTTCAACCTTTTAGTGAGAACTTAATTCTTTTAAGATTGGCATAAATGTGTCGAAACAAGTTTAATGTTTCGGCACATTTTTTTGGCTACTTATACAGCACACGTAAGGTCTTCAAATCCGCGGCAGACAGGCGTAAGTGCCCCTGGTCCAGCGGATACATAATCGACTGGTGACTCTTACTGTGATCCAGACCAACCGCGTGTCCCAGTTCATGAATGGCAACCGATGCCCGAATCCCCTCTTGCGGATGTGCCAAGTTTAATCCGGCTCGTGCGCGATTGACGGTGTAGGCGCCCAGTCCCACATAACGGCGAATTTCCGGGCCACCCTCACCAAGTTCCAGAAAATTGGGCTGACTGGTGGTCCCTTTATGATACGTGAAGAAGGTAATGCCATTTTGTTTCTGCTGCGGCTTACCGGCTACTAATTTCACCATCCCCGTCCGATTATAGACACTGACTGCTTCCTCAAAAATAGGCCGCACGTTAACGGGCACGCTTGCTGCAAAGTGATAGTAGTACGTTCTGTACAAGGGGTGTTCAGCGGCAATCTTTTCGACCGGCGTTCCTGACTGCTCCTGTCCATTAGGCATTCGTGTCTCCAACTGATGGACCACACGATTCACACGCATCATTGAAAAGCCAAAATTCTGAGGCATCCCCCACCCCATGAGTCCAATCAGTCCGACCAACATGACCACCAGCAGCAACCGTCGCTTCCCCATGCCTTGATTTCTCCTTTGTTTGTGATTCAATTAGTACCAGTTTAGCCGTATTATACGTAAAAGCCTAGAGGAACTTGAGATTGACGTCAAAAATAACCGAATAGCCGGTTAAAATTGACAATCACAATTATAAACATCGTTATATTTTAATATTTAATGCTATTAAACCGCGATTCCGTTAGTTATCAAACCCACTATGAGAATTTAATTGCAAAATTTCACGCTGCTCTCGTCGTCTATTTTAAAAATTCAAATTCAGCCGTCTCCTCGGCAAAGAATAGGCTAAAAAAATAGCGCCCAAGCCATTTCAGCTCAGACGCCAATCCCTTACAAATCAAGTAATTCTGCCGGCGCATCCAATAGATACGTCGGCTTTTCAGCCTTAACGGATGCCGGATCTGCTGCACCCCACATGGCCCCTGCTGTCGCGACACCCGCGTTGTGGCCCATACGGATGTCATATTTGGCATCCCCAATCATCACGCTATGTTGCGTCTCTAAATTGAACTGCCGAAGTAAGTTCAGGACACCATCAGGCGCCGGTTTATAGTGATCCACCATGTCGGAACCACTAATGGCCGCAAACGATTGGCCCAATCCAACCTGGTCAAGGTTGCGTTGTAAGGGCACGGAGTTCTTACTGGACACCACGTACAAGCGTTTCCCCCGCCGATTGAGTTCGGCAATGGTGGTCGCCATCCCCTCGAATAAGGTGATTCCGGTCGTCTCTGCTCGCCGATACTGCTGACGAAATTCGGTAAACAAATCCTCTAACGCCACATCGTCCAGACTAACCGTCGCCATCTTCGCAAAGGATACTTCGATTGGCACCCCCATGTAGCCGACGATAGCCTCACGTGTGGGCGTCACCAACCCCTTAGCCGCATAAGCCCGCTGGGTGGCAAGCACCGCGACGTTGCTAGGATCGGCTAACGTGTTGTCAAAATCAAAGAAAAAGTTGTCCATCATCACACCTCACTGGCCCTGTCGTCTTAGCTAAAACATCATCAACGCTGACTGAATCGTCGTCAACACACCGTCGTGTTCGTTATCCACGCTCGTTACACGGGTAGCTGCGGCCCGCACACTAGCTGGCGCATTACTCATCGCCCAACTTTGCCTGGCGAATTTTAGCAGCGGCACATCGTTGGCACCATCACCAAAGGCCATGACCTCATCGGCAGCCACGTGCCACCGGTCAGCTAACCATTGCACGGCTGGGAGTTTCCCCACATTGGCCGCAACCACGTCAACCACGCCGTAACCACTGTCATGTGCCTGTAGCTTGTCACCAAAGTAAGTGTTCAGGTCAGCCACCAACGTCGCAGCCTCTCCGGGCGCCGTGGAGATACTGATCTTCTTGATTCGATCCGTGACAGTATTCAAATCAGCCACCTGCTGTAGATTGTCATAAAACTTTTCGGCAGCATCGATCAACACTTGCGGCGCGCCTGTCTCCGTATAAGAACCTTGTTGACCCACCAGAATAATATAAGCGGATTCCAAAAAGTCCTGGCGGCGGTCAACAGTCACAAAGTGTTGCACGTCCTTGGCACTCAGGCTCCCATCGAAGACCTGCTGCCCTTGCAAGTAGATGGACGCGCCGTTTTCGGCTACAATCGCCAAATTATCGGCCATGACGTCGTGAAACAACTTTTCTAAGTGCGTAAACTGATTCCCAGAGGATAATACAAGTCGGATTCCCCGCTGTCCCAGAGCATGTAAGGTCTCCGTGAACAATTGTTGATTGAAAGTCTGGTCGTTATGCAGCAGCGTCCCATTTAAGTCGGTCGCGATTAATTTAATTGCCAAAATTTCACTCCTCAAATTTACGTTAGTGTCGTTATTATACCTTTTTTCACGGTAAGTGCGCAAAACAAACCGCCACCGAAGTACAAAAAAACTCCCAGAAGCCGCGGACTTCATGGGAGTTTCTTCCTAAATTAAATTAGTTGTTACTTGCAGTCTTCGTTGCAACGACCTGACGGCCATCGTAGAAACCGCAACTTGGGCAAACCATGTGTGACTTACGTAATTCACCACAGTTAGGGCAAGCAGTTAAATTGGGCGTGGTTAACTTGATGTGACCACGACGCATAGCTTTTTTCGTCTTAGACGTTTTCCGTGCTGGTACAGCCAAAGAAAACACCTCCTTCAAATAAAATTATATCCACTAGTGAAAAAATTTTTAAGGCTTACAAAGAGGATTATTGATCATCCTGATCAGGGAAGAAATCCTTTAACTTTGCAAGACGTGGATCAACTGATTGATTTTCTTTCTCGACTGCTTCAAGGTTCTCTTCGGAAACGACTTCCCAATCTTTACCAGTGGGCATCGCTTTGCCTTGTTGTTCAGCGTCCGAAAGAATGTGCATCGGAATTCGTAAAATAATGTTATCCCCAACAGCCTTATCTAAATCGATCTGGTCATCGGTTACCACCATCACAACGTCGGTCTTCTCAAACCGTTGCGTTGCAGTCGGGTCGGAAACATAAAATTCCGTCATTTTAAAACTAACGGGTAAATCGACCGGTGCTAATGACCGGCTAGACGGAACCGTTAAGTCCGCCGTTACCTGTGCGACGATGACAACATCACCACCGGCCACCACGGACGCTAGGCCCTTAACGTGGACGGGGGCAACATCAAGTACATCGTTACCGTAACGCTCGATTAAGTCCGCCCTTAAATCCAAGGTGTCATCGAACATCAACGGATCGTTTCGGTGATTTTTTCGCAGTTCGGTCAACGACCATTTCATCGCAATTCCTCCAATGCAACGTGATAAATTATACCTGTCAAAAAATGTGATGTCAAGGTAATTTCCTTGATAGTCACTCTGAAAGCGTTATTTTACCGGAATTCGGCCATAATCTTGAGGAATCCCCGTGATCAACGTGCGCAAAGCGCCTAGCCGATTATCCAATTCACCGGGACCGTGCTGCCAATCTCGATCCGCGCGACTGATCAGTGGCAAGTTTACCTGCTTCTTGATCTGGTGCAGATACTGTTGACCCGCTGCTGAATATCCCAGTACTCGCAGATACTGCGGCTGTGGGTTCATTTCGGTGGGTTTCACCTGCCCCAACAAGTAGACTGCCTGCCGCTGTAGCCGCGTGTAGGTGTATCGCTTGGTCTTCACTGCGTGCATGAAGTCGCCAAACGTTGCACTAGACAATGCCGCCCGTTTCAGCCGATACTCAACACCCTCGGTGATCTGATACATTTGCCGCAAATCAGCGACATCCCCGCTCACCAACTGATAACGCAGGTAGGACCAGAAGTCATCCCAGCTGGTCAGCTGTGCGTCCTTCAGTATCGCGAGTGTCGTTGCCGGCACAACAGTTGCAACCGCGTCCCAGTCGCCTGAGATCGTGGCTGAACGAATCGATGTGGCACTGGCAAAGTTACTAGCCGCTGCAATCGTCGATTCATTGTGCTGGCTGTCCTTACGTGCCAACGCCAAAAGCTTCAGCGGATTTCCCTGCCGATAGTTTGCCAGCGCGTAGAAGAACCCCAGAATATCATTGGCGGCATTCAGGGTAATCCCCGTTTGCTCACGGAGGTAACCTTGAAATAGGGACGCGTAAGTCTGGTCAAAGCGTTTAAACGTGGCCGAATCATTGGGCAAATGTGCCATCAATTGGCCATAGTCCATCTCAGGATGTTCGCTACCAAAGACCAGCCAGCGACAACCCAGAGTTGCCAACAGATTCACGCCACCGCTCGCGAACAGATCTGCTGGTTGCACGGCAGTTGCCGCAGGAAGCTCAACCACGAGATCCACCCCGCCAGCAATGGCGGCCTGAGCGCGTTGCCACTTATCCATGAGCGCAGGTTCTCCGCGTTGAACCCAATTGCCACTCATGGCCGCAACCACGACATCAGCCCCAGTTGCTTGCTTGGCCTGAGCCACCTGATAGGCGTGCCCATTATGAAATGGATTATATTCCGCAATGATGCCCACAGCTTGTAACGCCATGCCTATGCCTCCCGTGTGACCTCGAAGAACCAACGCGTGGTGTCCGCCGCAACTTCAGCCTCGCCAAAATCGGCGCTAACGCGTTGCAACGTTAACCCAGCAGCCTTCAGTGCGGCCTGATAGTCAGACAACACGTAAGTCCGCTCGTGGTGGAGTTCCGTGACCTTATGGTAATCGCCGGTCTCCTCATTTTGCGTGAAGAAGGTCAGGTCGTGTTCGGCCGCATGATCTTCGTCTTCGATGCCATAGCTGGTCCAGATAAAGGCCCGCGTGTCATCGACGTAATTATACATGTACCCCGGATAAACGTCATCCGTTTGGTGTGGGGTAATGACGTCAAATAAGAACTTACCACCCACCGTCAAGTGGTCATGAACCTGGCGAAAGGCCGCCGTAACAGCGTCCAAATCCGGTAAATAACAGAAGGAATCTGCAAAGCAGGTCACCGTCTGGTACGCCCCGATCATCGTCAAGTCCAGCATGTCACCCGCCATGAGTGGCATGGTCACATCGGCCTCCTGAGCGTGCTTAGCGGCCAATGCCAGCATTTCCTCAGAGAGATCCAACCCACTGACTTGGTAGCCGCGTTGGGCCAATAAGACCCCTAAGCGACCGCTGCCACAGGCCAGATCGAGTAGCTCACCGTCTGCGGGACTAACACGTTTGGCGACAAAATCCAGCCATTGATCGTACATGGCTGGATCGAACAATTCGTCGTAAAGCTCAGCAAAAGACTGATAAATCATGCTTCAGCCTCTACCCATTCGGTCAAGTCAACTTCAGGGGCATCGGACCACAACTTTTCTAAGTTGTAGTGACTACGCTGTTCTTTCTGGAAGACGTGAACGATCACGTCACCGAGGTCGATCAAGATCCAGTTCGCACTGTTCTTACCTTCAACATCCTTGATCGTCACACCACTGGCACTCACTTGGTCTTCAACCTCGTCAACGATGGCTTGCACTTGTCGACCTGAATTAGCGTCCACAATCAGGAAGTAATCGGCCATCAGGCTGACCTTCCGCATATCTAAAGCGGTCATGTCTTCTGCCCGCTTGCTTTCTGCAGCCTTGACTGCAATTTCTAAGACTTGTTTGCTATCCATGCAATTGCTCCTCTCGAATTTTGATGCTTCAATTCTCTTTTGTCTTTTCACTTTTAAGCTTGGTTACGCAACATTGTCGCACAAGTTCGCAGTGATCCTAAAAGCGCGTTACTTTAGGGACAAGTCGTTCACTTCTGATACCGTGGCACCCACGCATTGTAGGTTGCCAATGATTTCGGATAAACGGGTAAGCCGTTCTCAACTAAATACTGCAGGGTGTGTTGTGCCTGATAGGCCACGCCGGCCCCTAGATTATTGGACGTGATCTTTCTGGCTTCATCAACCCCCGGAAAGTCCCGTGCGGGTTCCAGATAGTCGGCCATGTAGACCACTTGTTCCAACGGCGTCATGTAGACGTCCCCGGTCGTATGATGGCGCACTGCATTTAAGACATCTTCATCGTAAATGTGCAGTTCACGCTTAATCAATTCTGCGCCCACTAAACCGTGCCAGATGGCATTGCCATAGTTGAGCAGATCCGCATCCAAATGGTAAGTTTTGATGGCGGCAATAAAGTCGGCATCGGGTCGCTGCTTAGCATAGTCGTGAATCAAGCCGCCAATGCTGGCCTTTTCCGCGTCAACACCATTCGTAGCAGCGAGCTCTAGCGCCGTTTGTTCGACCCGCAAGACGTGTTGGAACCGTTTTGGCCGTAACTGTTCTGCAATCCGGTCGATCAGTTCCTGTCGTGTGCCGGGAAAAATGTTTTCTTTATAAGTTAGCTCAGTCACGGTATAACAGATGCTCCTTTATATAGAGATCCACCATGGTCGGCACCAAATAACGAACCGACTGTCCCCGGCGGATTTGATCACGAATCATAGTTGAACTGATACCAATATTTGGTACGTCAACCCACAGGACAGGATACGGTGATTCCCGGGTGAACCCTTGTCGGCAGACACCCACAAACTGCACCATCTTAATCAGCTCATTGATGCGGTACCACTTCGGCAAATAAGCCACCATGTCCCCACCAATGATGAAATAATACTGGTTCTCTGGATGCTGTTGTGTCAACTGCAGCATCGTATCGTAGGAATAACTCTTCCCACCGCGTTGAATCTCAGTGAGTTCCAACGTGAATCGAGGGTTATCCTTGATGGCCGCTTTGACCATTGCAACACGATCGGCCGCAGGAATCGCCAGTTTCGTATCAACATGCGGTGGTTCAGCATCGGGCATAAATAAAACCTTATCAAGTCCTAATTGTGTCGCAACTTGATCGGCAATTACCAGGTGACCCAAGTGTGGCGGATTAAACGTTCCTCCAAGAATACCAATACGGCGTTTCTTAGCGGTCGCCGCCATCTGGGTAGCCACCTGCGTACTCGTTTGTTCTGAGATTTTTACCACGACTGCCAGCCCTCCTACATGTTTTCAACGACTGATGAAATTCTTTGGTTTTCTTCATTCGTTGCGGGACGGTACAAAACCAGAACCCGACCGATCGTTTGAACGACTTGAATGTCCGTTCCCTGTTCGATAAAGTCCTTGGTTTCTTCAACCGTTGCTTCCGCACTCTGTTGGAGATTGATCTTGATTAATTCGCGATTCTCTAAGGCTCCGGTTAATTGTTCCAGCCAAGCCTGCGTTAAACCATTCTTACCCACAGAAAATAAGGGGTGCATGGCGTGTGCGTGAGCACGTAAATATCTCTTTTGTTTCCCTCGTAACACGTTGTTTTCCTCCATCTATTTAAATCATTGCGCGCCGGACCAATACGCCGACGCCTGCAGGTGCCCAACCAGTAACATTGACGCCGGCTGGAACGGTAATCCAACCCAAGCCTTCAAAGACTAGGTCACTCTTCACTGTTGTTTTAAATTCATGTGGAACCAGTGGTGGAAAATCATCCTTATTTTCAGGTTGCGGTGGCGTCAACAGTTGCCCCAATTGGCGCGTGTAGAAGTCATCCGCATTTTCCAGCTTAGTCCGGTGAATATATAAGTTATTTTCAAAATAAGCAATGAAGCCACTCTTAGGCCCATTGGTGTAGTCAAACCGAGCGATCCCACCAAGGAACAACGTTTGTTGGCTGTTCAACTGGTAAGTCTTCGGCTTGATCTGCTTTTGAGGTGTCACAAGCTTGAGGTCTTTACCATCCAAGAAATGTGCCATCTGTTCATTCTGAATAATCCCAGGAGTGTCGACCAGAACGTGGTCATCATCCAAAGGCAATTCAATCTTATCCAGCGTCGTACCAGGGAAACGAGACGTGGTAATCAGGTCCTTAACTCCGGTATTTTGCCGAATAATTTGGTTGATCAACGTGGACTTCCCAACGTTGGTTACCCCAACCACGTAAACGTCCCGGTCGCCGCGGTACTTGTTGATCAATTCCAACAATTGGTCCACGGATTGGTTCGTCTTCGCACTCAATAAAGTCACATCAATTGGCCGCAAGCCTTGTTCGTTGGCCCGTTGCCGAATCCAGTCTTTGAGCTTGCTCCGCTTCAAAGAACTGGGCAAAAGGTCTTCTTTGTTACCGACCAACAAGATCGGGTTTTCACCCACAAACCGGTGCAACCCCGGAATCACACTACCGTTGAAATCAAAGATGTCCACAACGTAGACAATCAGCGCGTTGGCGTCTTGAATTTGGGTCAACAAATTCAGAAAGTCGTCATCAGTTAGGCCAACAGGCACAATTTCATTGTAGTGCCGCAGCCGGAAACACCGTTGACAGTAGACTTCCTCTTTTTCCATACCCTTTTCTAAAGCCGACTGAGGCGTATAGCCTGGTGCCGTCTTTTCCGTTGTTTGAATCTCCGCCCCACACCCAATACAGTGCAAAGCTTCACCGTCGACTAGAACGGGTTCAGTGTGTTTTTCGTTCATTAAGATCCTCCTGCCAAGTTAATTCTGGGTAATCATGTCGCAGACGCCACATGACGACCTTTTCCAATAAGCGGTTGCCCTTCGTGACCCAGGCGTCCGATGTCAAAATCGGCTTCACTAGGACACTGCGAACCCCACTACGATGTGCGGACCAGACATCCGTTAAGAGCTGGTCACCCACCATGATGGCTTCCTCTCGCCGTAAATTCCAGCGGTGAAGTGCCCGGCGAATCCCCCAAGTCAGAGGCTTCAACGCCCGGTGTACGTAAGGTAAGTTAAAAGGTGCTACGGCTCGATCCACCCGCGCGCGGCTATTGTTGGACACCACAATGACCTGAATGCCGGCCAGTTCTAACATCGTTAGCCAATGCCGTAATTCAGGTGTCCCATCGGGGTTATTCCAAGCAATTAAGGTGTTATCCAGATCGGTCATCACGGCTTTAATCCCGTGAGCCCTTAACTGATCCGGTGTCAAATCGTATATATTTGTAACCATCCACGTTGGCTTAAATGCGGAAACCATGCGGGTGACTGCCCCCCTTCATCCGTTTGCCGATATCGGCTGTCTAGCATTTCATTATACGCAATTTTTGCAAAATTTGCTACTCGTAACGACTGAGAATGCGAAACGTTTTTAACGGAAATCTGTAAAGTTAAAGAACGCCAGTCTGGCGCCATGAAAATGATACACCGCCCGATTATTTCCAGTTACGACTGGTCGTTGACGACAACGTTCTGTGGTATCAGTTATCGTGGTCATAGCCAATTGTTAGGCGTCCTGCAACTGGTGGTGATTAGACGTTTGTGCTGGGAGCGATTAGTGCAACGATCACGTTCGGATAGCTAGTTTCTAATAGCTGGACCGGATTGAAGAACTACTTTTCCCCCATTCAGGGATTGAGTCTTAATAGGCACTCTTGCTTGGGAAGCCAAGTCACTCCTACCGCCAAATGTTGCTAATAAGTGCTTTGACCTAGTTCGTCAGACTTGCTCTCGCCAGAGTATCCGGAAACTTGCGGCCTTCGAAACGTGTTCAGTCGGGCAGGTCCCTGCGCTTAGAAAGCTAAGTCCTCCTGTCCGGCATAGGCTGTTAATGGTTATTTCGACTTAGTTCGTCAAACTTGCTCTCGCCAAGATGTCCGGAAACTTGCGGCCTTCGAAACGTGTTCAGTCGGGTAGGTCCCTGCGCTTAACCCAGATAAGCACCGGCTCGGCTCCGCCAAGCGGGCACTTATCTACGTTAATGCTCAGGACCTACCGCCCTTCTTCACACTCTGATTCGAAACGAGTTCCGCAAGGCAGATTCTTCCGCTTAGCAAAATAAGTGACTCCTGTCCGGCGAGGGTTGTTAATAATTACTTTTTCCTAGGGCGTCAATCTTTCTCTCGCCGGTATATCCGGAAACTTGCGGCCTCTGAAACGAGTTCCGCAAGGCAGGTTCCTGCGCTTAGAAAGCTAAGTCCTCCTGTCCGGCATAGCCGAACAGAAGACCTTAGCTCCCTAATGCTCAGAACCTAGACGCCTTGCTCCACTCTCTAATAAAAAAGAACCCCGCAAATTGCGAAGTCCCTTTCTCTCATTAACTGAATTAAGCAGCCAATGCCGTCTTAGCTTGTTCAGCTAAGGCAGTGAATGCAGCAGCATCGTTAACTGCCAAATCAGCTAACATTTTACGGTTAACATCGATGTTGGCTAACTTCAAACCGTGCATCAACTTGCTGTAGCTCAGACCGTTCATCCGTGCTGCGGCGTTGATCCGGGCAATCCAGATCTTACGGAAGTTACGCTTAGTAGCTTTCCGGTCACGGAAGGCGTATTGACGACCCTTCATGACTTGGTCCTTAGCAACCTTGAATAAACGGTGCTTTGAACCACGGTAACCCTTAGCTAACTTTAAAACCTTCTTGCGACGTGCGCGTGTAACAGTACCGCCTTTTACTCGTGGCATAATCTTTTCCTCCTAAATCAATTCAAACATTATGTCGACATTTCGTCGACCCGAAAATCTACGACTTGCTTACTTTTGTAATAATGAACGGTAAGTCTTAATAGTCGTTTCGTTCATCATCCGGGTACCACGAAGGTTCCGGCGTTGCTTCTTGGTCTTACCGTGGAAACGGTGAGACGTGTAAGCATTGGCACTCTTGATACCGCCCTTAGCAGTTACTTTGAAACGCTTAGCTGCGGCGCGGTTAGTCTTCATCTTTGGCATAATACGAAATTTCCTCCTTAAATCGGTAGCTTGAGGCTACCCAATCAATTCACACTATTTCTCTGCGATGGGCGAAAGCATTAAGAACATGCTCCGACCGTCCATCTTTGGCCGTTGTACAACCGTTGCGACATCTGCTGTTTCAGCTGCCATCCGGTTAAGCACTTCGCGACCAATGTCTTTATGGGTAATTGCCCGACCCTTGAACCGAATTGAAACCCGAACTTTTTCACCCTTAGCCAAGAACTTTTTAGCGTTCTTCAGCTTGGTGTTGAAGTCGTTGGTATCAATCGTAGGACTCAGACGAACTTCCTTGACACTGACCACTTTTTGATTCTTACGTGCTTCGCGTTGCTTCTTTTGCAACTCGAAACGGTATTTCCCATAGTCCATGATCCGGGCTACTGGTGGCTTAGCTTTCGGTGCAACCAAAACTAAATCGAGGTTAGCGTCTTCGGCGATCTGCAAGGCTTCGCTCTTGGTCTTAATGCCCAATTGCTCGCCGTCTCCAGCGATAAGCCGTACTTCACGTGCTCGAATTCCCTCGTTGACAATCGTGTCGTTTGCTATGGTAATCCACCTCCAAATTAATCTCGAGAACTGCAGAATCTCACTCACAAAAAATGCGGGAACCTTTGATGATAATCAAACGGCTCCCGCATGAAATCCAACTAAAATAATCGGATTAACGTGCATATCCAGCCTAGCAGCGTTAGCCACAAGGCGAGAAGCGGAAGCCTCTGCTTAATTTCTCAACTTAACCATCATACCAGCTACCCAGTTTCATGTCAACGGTTGTTTGGTAAAAAGCAATCGTTTCCCTTATATGTGTTATATCTGACACTTCTCCGGTGGCCGGCGGGTAACAATTTTTTACCAGACAAGGTTACCCATTGCCTGTATTTTCAGACTCTCGTTTACCAAATCATATCCGACAACTTTAGACAACAATTCCTAATCCGCCCCGTTGCCAAGCACCTCGTCGCTGTGATCCAAGCGATTGATCACGAAGGTCAGGACCACAATCAGGAAACCAATCACATAGACCCAATGCAGCCCATTGTACAGTACCTGACGTAACGCTGGCAAGAGTCGGGTTGGTAAGCCGCTGGCCGTTTGGGGATTGATCAGTCGGTTCATCATCGCCATGCTGGTTCCTGGATGGTGCTGCAGGCTTTGCTGCATCCCCGTATTGAGAATAATGCCGAAAATAGAAACCATCAGCGTTTGCCCAATTGTCCGACCTAACGTGTTGAATGAGGTTGCAACGCCGACATTTTCTGCCGAGACTAATCGTTGGGAGGTCAGCGTAGTGGCCGTTAGTGCGATTCCAAAACCGAATCCGTTGATTGCTGTGATCACGAAGAACCAGCCAAACGATGCCTTCATCGGCAGCAAGGCTAAGGCGAGACCCGCCATCAGAATAAATGAGAGGCTAAAGTAGAGAATCCGCCGCGGCGTCCACCTTGCCAGAAAGTAGCCCGTGGTAAATGCCCCAACAACCCACAACAGGGAGTTCGGTGTTAAGGCCAGTCCAGCTACCGAGGCCGACACCCCATGAATTCCCTGACCCCAGGTTGGGACGTAGACGGTCAAGGCCATCAAGTACCCGTTGATTAAGGCTGCAATCACGTTTTGCACGATAAACGGTCGGTTCTTGAAAAGCTCCAATGAGATGATGGGGTCCACAGCATGTTGCTCACGTCGTATAAACAACCACAGACTCATCCCACTAATGACCAGTCCACCGACAAAGCCCCACCATCTGATGGGTTGACTGCTGAGCACCTGAAAGCCCAGCATCAGGCTCAACAGACACAGCATCAGCCAAAAACTTCCGAGATAATCAATACTTTCCGTTCGTATCCGCTTAGGTTCGTGTAAATATAATTGGAATAATACCATGGTAATTAACCCAACCGGGACGTTGATGAAAAAGATCCAGTGCCAGCTTAGCTTATCGATAATGATGCCACCTAGTAATGGCGCTAGGACTGCGGCGATCCCCCAGGCAGAGTTTGTGATACCAAGAATTTTCGCCCGTTTATCCAGTGAATAAATATCGGCAATGATCGTCATCGATACGGGCAGTAGGGCGCCGGCGCCAATCCCCTGAATCGCCCGCCAGAAGATCAAGACAGGCATGCTATTTGCCAAACCGCTCATTGCGGACCCGACGATAAAGACACCTAAACCAAACTGCATAACTGGCTTACGTCCAATCACGTCAGCTAATTTGCCATAAATTGGGGTCACCATCGCCGTTGCCAGCAGGTAGATTGAAAACACCCAATTCATTAACGCCACGCCATGTAAATTTCCCACAATTGTCGGTAACGCGGTTGACACGATAGTCCCCTCAATCGCGCTCACAAACGTTGCTACGTAAATAGCAATCGTCACGGCAAGCACATTGGTCTTGGGTTGTGACATATCCAAAACATCTCCCAACTTGAATCCGAAAAAAATTCAACGACTTCTATATTATTAACTTATTATTTATACGGCCCAACAACTCGCCTATCGGGCCAGCCTACTTAACACGCTAACACTTTTCTTCCCGTATCGCTAGACCTAAAAACGGGATCACCATTTCTGGTAACCCCGTTCCTTCTATTCTCTAGTTATGCGTCAGAAACACATTTTAAAACTGGCTCTTATTTTTCTTCACGACTGTATGACGCAATGTCACCCAGGATTTCCTTGACGAAGGCATCGCTGCTCATGACATTACTGTCATCTTCCCCATACTTCCGGACTGAGACAGTGCCATTAGCCATTTCGTCTTCACCAACGACCAACGTGTAGGGCACCTTATGCGTTTGGGCGTCCCGAATCAGGTAACCCATCTTTTCACCACGCTTGTCGACGTTAACCCGAACATCGGCGGCCTTTAATTCAGCGGCCAACTTGTCAGCGTATGCACCATGCTTTTCTTCGGAGACAGGAATGATCGTGACTTGCTTAGGAGCCAACCAAGTTGGGAAGGCACCCTTGTAGATTTCAGTCAGGTAAGCGGTGAATCGTTCCATCGTTGAAACCAGGCCACGGTGAATCATAACTGGACGATGTTCTTCCCCATCGGCACCGACATAGTGTAAGTCGAAGCGTTCTGGCAACATGAAGTCCAATTGGATGGTTGACAACGTTTCTTCATTCCCAAGGGCCGTCTTAGTTTGGACGTCCAACTTAGGACCATAGAAGGCAGCTTCCCCTTCAGCTTCAACGTAAGGCAAGCCGAGGTCATCCATGGCACCCTTCAACATCTTTTGCGCGTTGTTCCACATCGCATCGTCGTCAAAGTACTTTTCCGTGTTCTTAGGATCACGGTAGCTCAGACGGAACGTGTAGTCTTTGATATCAAAGTCTTTGTAAACCTTAACCATCAAGTCCAAGATACTCTTGAATTCGTCTTGAATTTGTTCAGGGGCAACAAACGTGTGGCCATCGTTCAAGGTCATTTCACGAACCCGTTGCAAACCACTCAGGGCACCGGACTTTTCGTAACGGTGCATCATCCCTAATTCAGCGATCCGCAATGGGAGCTCACGGTAAGAACGGATGTGGTGGTTGTAAATTTGAATATGACTTGGGCAGTTCATTGGCCGTAATTCAAGTTGTTCGCCATCACCCATGTCCATTGGTGGGAACATGTCGTCACGGTAGTGATCCCAGTGACCGGATTGCTTGTACAGATCCAGGTTAGCGAGGACTGGCGTGTAAACGTGTTGGTACCCGTTGGCAACTTCCTTGTCGATAATGTAGCGTTCAATCGTACGACGAATGGTTGCGCCATTTGGCATCCAGTATGGTAAACCAGCGCCGACCTTAGGATCAACGAAGAACAAGTCCAGTTGATTCCCAATAACCCGGTGATCACGTTCGCGAGCTTCTTGGCGCCGAACTAAGTCAGCATCCAAGTCAGCTTGTTTGTAGAAGGCCGTCCCGTAGATCCGTTGGAGCATTGGGTTTGAGGACTTGCCTTGCCAGTACGCACCAGCAACGGAAAGCAACTTGAACTTCTTCACGTCACCCGTGTTGGTTAATTGGGCGCCATCACTTAAGATCTCGTAGTCGCCAATCTTTAAAAAGTTCACTTGATCGCCGTCAACGGCTTTGATCAGATCAGCCGTGAATGGATCGTCCTTAGCCTTCGCCAAAGCATCGTCCTTGCTAACAACAACGCGTTCGATAGCCGCCTTGTCAGCAATTAATTTTTCAACGATAACCGCAATGGCATCCAATTCGTCAACACTGACTTGTTGGTCATCCTTGTCGGTATCCACGTAGAAGCCATCTTCGTCGGCACTAACTTCGCCCAAACGAATAGCTGGGAATTCCTTCTTCAAGGCGATCCGAACCAAGGCAGCCGTGGTATTGCGCAGAACAGTCAAGCCATCTGCGTCACCCTTCGTTACGATTTCAATGCTCCCATCATGCGCGATTGGGGTCAAGTTGTCGATCAACTCGCCGTCCAACTTGGCTGCAACAGCCTTTTTGCCTAAACTAATTGAAATTGACTTCGCAACGTCTTCTGGTGTCGTGCCAGCTGCGAATTCTTTAACGTTGCCATCTGGAAATTTAAGTGAAATACTTGCCATAATTTTCAATCTCCCTTATTGATTTGGGTCAGACTACGAAAAAATCCCCAGTGCCAAAGAAGGCACTGGGGACGTCATTAACGTGGTTCCACCCGATATTTTTCACGAGACTGATCCCGTGAACTCTAATCGTCGATAACGGAACGGACCGGCCGAAAATTTCCTTCCGACAGCTTAGGAAAGCGGTAATGCTGGCGGGCGCTAAGTCGGCTTCCAAGCTAGGCCAACTCTTCCTGTGAACGTCTCCGCGGGCACCATGTCTTTCGTCATAGCTCGTGTGGTTTCATTGACTATTAAACACTTGCAGCCAAATATTGTCAAGCCGTGTTGCTAAAAATTCATCGTTAGCCACTTGTCTGAAGTCCACTATCGCTCTGGAATGGTGCAAATTGATCGTGACGTTGTGCGCAGACAGCGAACATCATCTTACTGTGGCCGCCGATTGACGCCGACCATCGTAATTTCTCTGGCAAGGAAACGAATTCGTTGCATCAGCCGTTGGGCTTTCAAAGGTTCGTCGTCCCCCCGCGTTGAGATACGCAGGTGTTCCTTTTCCAACTGGGCCATAGAGAAATTGGAGCTGAAGAATGTGGGCAATTCCTCTTGCATCCGATATTCCAGGATAACACCCAGCACGTCGTCCCTGACCCAGGCCGACATGGCATCCGCACCGATATCATCGATCATCAAGACTGGCGACTTCTTCAAGGCATCGAGCTTTTCAGCCACACCGTTTTGGGCAATTGCGTTCTTCATTTCAACTGCGAAGCTTGGGAAATGAACTAGCGTGGTAGAGAACCCATCCGCCGCCAGTTGGTTGGCGACGGCTGCCAACAAGTAAGTCTTTCCCACGCCAAAGCTCCCAGCTAAGTACAGGGCTTGATGGCGCCGTTTGGGGTTGGCCTCGTAGGCATCCACGAAGTCCAAAGCCGCCATCAAGGCCTCAGCCCGATCGGTGTCTTGGTCAAAGTTAGCCAGCGTCGCCTCACGAATACTCTTCGGCATGGCAATCGACTTCACCCGTTGACGAAGCTGTTGTTGGGCCTGCTTCTCCAGTGTATCCGCCGTTGGGACATAGGCCACATCGATCAGGTGATTGGACATGATCAACTGTGGCGCGTAACCGGTGGCAAAGGTTTCCCCACCCTTAGCTAGTTTTTCACGTTCCGAAACGAACTCGTACAATTTCGCCGCCGAACGCGTCATCACATCTTCGGCTAGTTCTGCTTTATTCTCCTGGTAGAACTTATTGACCTCAGGATCATCATAGACTTTGGCCATCAGTTGGCGGTAATTGTCATTTAGATGTTGCTGACTCATGAGTTTTTGCATGGTCTTACTTAAATCTTCCATCTGCTAATCCTCCTTCCCCTTGCTGCGTGCTTCCAGTCGCGCAATACGTTGCTGTAATTGCTTTTGTTGCGCATCAGTGAGCTTAGCGGTCGTTGGTGCCTGCGCCGCACCACTCGGCTTCTTAGCCCAGTCTGGTAGCGTCTCCTTGACCGTCGGCTGTTGACGTCGAGATCGCCGTGGCTTGGTCATCGCCTGCTGACGCTCCTTGATCTTCTGAATCGCTAGCTCGGGCGTCTTGACCTTGGACTTGCTCCAATCGTTAGCAATCGTATCTAGTAAATTCTTATTCAATGTCGGCTTATCCTCGTCCACCAAGACGTGATAGATCATCAGGTTCAGGACGGACGCGGGAAATAGTTGCCGACTCACCAAGTCCCGAACAATTCGTTGCTCACCATCCGTCACGAACCCACCCGTATTCTGCTTGATTCCTTGCAGAAATTTAACGGGTGCAGTCGTGCTGGCAACCTTAAGCAACGCTTGTTCTGCACTGGAAACCCCTGTCGCAGTGGACGCGGTGGCCGACGAGGCATTTGCTACTGAATCAGCCGGGGTGCCAACTGTCGCCTCGCTACGATACTGATACCCAAAGGCCTGCGCGACGATACGTTTGAACTGCTCAGGATTAAAAATATTGGTTGCCAGATCCGTCGCCTCACCGATGTAACGGGCCATAGTCGGCTCATCCAAGCCATAGGTGGCGTGCTCCGTCAACAATAATTGACGGTACTTGCTGACAGCTCGAGTGTCCACGAAGGATCGTTCCAGCAGCTCACCCAACAACTTAAAATCAAATTGAACCTTGTCTGGGGACAGATCCGGTGCACGTCTAGTTGATGCCAAATTCTGCCGATTGCTCGAAACCACTGCAGGAATCTCCCGCAACTCATCGCCATCCACGTGGAAGACGTCCAGAAAGTTCTTGGTAATATTTTGTTCATCGTCGCTAGACCTTGCCACCACAGTATTCGCTGTAACCAACGACTGATACAGGTCCTCTCCTACGACACCTAGTAATTGAACGCTCAACAGGTCATCTTTGAAGAAATCCTGTGGCGTAAGTGGCGCGTGCAGTTCATAAACGAAGCTGGAGAGATCCCCCTCTGTCTTGAACCGCGTCGTCAGTAGTCCGGTCGCCTCTAAGCGCAGTCGTGCTGCGTATAGGTGAGCCAAGTCTAAGCCCAGCTCCGCTAATAAAATAGCGTGACGCTTATAAGTCTCACGCTGTGGGAGCCAAAAAAGGGCCGAGAAGAGCCCCGTGGCACTCGGTCCAATGATCGGTTGGTAGAGCTGCGTTAAGGTTTGCCAACTTTGGTCGGTCAACCGATCCGCCAACCGAACCAAAAAGCCCGTCTTTGGCTGCAATTGGTGCCAGGAATCCTCCATGCCTTATTTCGCCTCGCTTTGCCGGTCTGTCCGGTCCTTAGCTTTCGCTTTGTCTTTATCCATCATGTCTTTCAATTCGTTGAAGAAGACCCCTGTATCCTTGAACTGCCGGTAAACACTGGCAAACCGGATGTAGGCAATCTCATCAACATCGACCAATCGGTTCATCACGTATTCCCCAATCAGCTGACTGGAAATTTCGTTGACGCCGAGTGCCCGAATCTTATTTTCAACGTCATCGACGATCTTCGTCATGACGTCCATCCCCACCGGCCGCTTTTCAGCCGAGCGAATGATCCCGCGTAAGATCTTTTCGCGATTGAATTCCTCACGCGTGCCGTTCTTTTTAATTACCAACAGCGGGGTCGCTTCGACCCGCTCAAACGTCGTGAACCGAAAGCCACAGCTCTCACACTCACGACGCCGGCGGATGACACGCCCATCGTCGGTCGGTCGACTGTCGACGACCCGCGATCCATTATGATGACAGTGCGGACACTGCATTTTGGTCACCTCATTTTTTCATTGGTTACTTGATTATCTATGCTTGACGTTCGTAAAGATTGTTGTCTGCGGCTAACACAGTGTTTAAACCACAACGATTAGTCACAGCTTTTTACTGACTAAACCAGAACCATACGACAATTGCGAACTCGCACAGCTATCGCCACAATTTCCACAGGAAACAACGTTGTCTTAATGATTGCTTCGTCAGCTAACATATCACTACCTAATCCAAGCCTTCAGCCAAAATTGCTGCCGACGAGCCTAAATTAGTGGTGTCAAGCCATTCTACCACTTGTTGACGCGTTTGGGCAATCGTTCCCGCGTTATCGATGACCACATCAGCTAGTGCTACCTTCTTAGCGATGGGCCATTGTTGGTCCATTCGAGCCTGAGCCGCTGCTTCATCGAGGGTGTTACGGGCCATCAAACGCTGTCGTTGGGTCGCTGCCGGGACTGCGACCACCATCACGTGATCCACCAGATGTACCAGATACCCAACTTCGTAAAAAGTTGGCGCATCAATGACGATACCAGCCACCTTTTGAGCCCGATACAGCGCCAACTGGCGGTGAATCTCCACCTGAATCAGTGGGGTCGTAATGGCCTCCAACTGGTGTAACTTCTCTGGATGGCTAAAGACTAGCTGCCCCAGCTTTTGACGGTCGAGGCTCCCATTTCTTTGACGAAAGTCTTCACCGAAGGTTGCACAAATCTGTTGGATCCCCGGTGTTCCCGGTGCCACCACCTGACGTGCAATGACATCTGCGTCAATGATCTTCAAACCAGCCAAGTCTAGCCAGTGGCTGACGGTCGACTTACCAGTGGCGATCCCACCAGTTAGTCCCCACACCTCAGTCATCGTTGCGTTCCTCCAATGCTTCGGGCGGATAAGGCTGGCAGTGGGGGCAGAGATGCGTTCCCCGCTGTGCCACCTTGATCTTCACAATCTCGGTACCACAGCGTTCACAAGGTTCTCCCTCATGACCGTAGACGTGCAAATGATTTTGGAAGTTACCCGCCTCGCCAAACGCCGTCGAAAAGGTGTGGACTGTCGTTCCGTGCCCTTTAATGGCCACAGCTATCTCGGCAATGATGTTTTGCCGTAACGTCTCCAATTGCTTCTTTGTCAACGTATCGGCCGGCGTTAACGGATTAATTTTGGACAACCAGAGAACCTCATCCACGTAGATGTTGCCCAGCCCGGCAATCCGCGATTGGTCCAACAAAAATGGTTTGACGACCTTATGAGACTTGCCGAAGGCCTGCTGCATGTAGGCCAACGTCAACGTCTCTGCCGTGGGCTCCGGTCCTAACTTCCCCAGCGATGGCAGTTCGGTGTCTTCTGTGCCCGTCTCGACCAGACGCATCCGGCCAAATTTACGGGTATCGTTGTACCGCAGCTCGCGGTTATCGGTCAAATGGAAAATAACGTGGGTGTGCTTGGGAATTGGACTTCCCTCCGGCTGTACATCATACTTGCCCTCCATCCGGAGGTGTGACACCATCGTCAGGTTGCCGCTGAACCGAAAGAGTAGGTACTTGCCACGTCGGTCGATTCTTTCAATTTTGCGTCCAATCAGATCAGCCGTAAAAATCTCGGCGTCGGGGCGCACCATCTTCGCGTAATAGACATCTACGTGATCAATGGTGGCCCCTTGCACTAAGCGGGTCAGTCCGCGCCGGACCGTTTCAACTTCTGGTAATTCAGGCATACTGATTTCTCTCCTTTGCGGCTACTTGGCGTCGTACCAAGTCGGGCCGTAGTGGCTTTCGACCTTCAACGGAATCTCAAGGTCGATGGCGGAGTCCATGACGCTTGGTACTAATTTAGCTAACGTGGCGATCTCCTCGGCGGGTGCCTCGAAGATCAGCTCATCGTGGACCTGCAACAGCATCGTCGCCTGCATGTCCTTGATAGCATCTTCCATGCGAATCATTGCAATCTTAATAATATCAGCGGCACTCCCTTGAATCGGCGTGTTCATCGCCGTGCGTTCAGCAAAGGACCGTTGGTTGAAGTTCCGTGAATTGATATCCGGCAAATACCGACGGCGGTGCGCAATCGTTTCGACGTAGCCCAACTCGTGGGCTTGCTGAACCATTCGCTCTGTGTAAGCCTTGACGCCAGGATACTCCTCGAAGTAGGTGTCAATAAAGTTCTTGGCCTGCTTGCGAGGTATGCCAATGTTCTGAGACAGCCCAAAGTCACTGATCCCGTAGACAATTCCAAAATTCACGGCCTTAGCCTGTCGCCGAATGTTCGGCGTGACCTCGGCATCCGGAGCCATCTTGAAGATTCGCCGGGCAGTGGCCGCGTGAATGTCTTGGCCTTCTCTGAAAGCTTCCTGCATATTGGCATCGTGGCTCATGTGCGCGAGCACCCGCAACTCAATCTGGGAGTAGTCAGACGAGAAGATCTGCCAACCTTCATGCCGTGGCACAAAGGCCTTACGAATCGCACGACCTTCTTCACTTCGAACGGGGATGTTTTGCAGGTTAGGATCGACTGAAGACAGTCGCCCAGTCTGCGTCAACGTCTGTAGATAGCGTGTGTGAACCTTCTGATCCTCAGGATGAATCACCTTCAGGAGACCTTCCACGTAAGTCGATTGAATCTTGGCAATCTTCCGGTAGCGCAAAATGTTCTCCGCAATCGGAGCATCGGCCGCAAGCTTTTCGAGCACACCAACAGCCGTCGAATAACCGGTCTTGGTCTTCTTGATGACGGGTAACCCCATCTTTTCAAAGAGAATGTGACCCAGCTGTTTCGGAGAGCCAATGTTAAATTCTTCGCCAGCTTCCTGATAAATCGTCTGTTCGATTTCAGCTAATTGTTCAGTAAACTTGCTCCCCATAGCTTCCAGCTCACTTGCATCCACGGTGATCCCGGCAATTTCCATCCGGGCGAGGACGAAGCTCATAGGCAATTCAATTTCGCGGTAAAGTTGTGTCTGTTCATTTTCGTCCAAGCCTTCAAATAACTTCGGCCGCAACTGTTCGATGGCACGAGCTTTCCGTGCCAAATGCTTGAAGAAGACCTCGTCATCATCAGGAATGGCCCGCTTAGCACCCTTCCCATAGATATCTTCATCGGTGGCAACCTGGTCGTAGCCGTGTTCCATGGCAACGCGGCCCAGATCGTTACTATTGTCGTAAGTGTTCAGCAAATAAGAGCAAAGTAGAAGGTCGCAGTCAACGCCGGCCAGCGTGAGGCCTAAGCGATTCAAGCCCACGTAAGTCCGTTTGGCGTCAAAGACTTGTTTAGCCACGTCTGCGGACGTCAGAATGTTCTTCAAGGGTGCCTGTTGTAAGAGGGCATCGTCGCGGCTGACCCACCACTGATCATCATCGCCGATAGCAAACCCAGCGAACTCGGATGTATGGTAATTCTCATCCGGCATCTCCAAGTAGAATTCGCAACCATCAGCCGAAAAGTCTGGCAAAGCGGCCACATTTTCGGCAGTCAGCACCGTGTAGTCGATGTCCTTGAGGCCCGGCGTCGCGGTTGGCGTTTCGCCTTCAAAGTCCATCTTGTTAAGAAATGTCCGGAACTCCATCCGTTGGTAAAGGGCAATTAAGTCTTCACGGTTCGGTCCATCGTAGACCAGATCCTCAACTTTTTTCTCAACGGGGGCATCGCGATTGATCGTAGCTAACTTTTTGGCCAATAAAGCTTGATCGTGATCAGCTACCAAATGCTCCTTGAGTTTCTTAGCAGTGATATCATCAATATTGTCATAGATACCCTCGACGCTACCATATTTGCCGACTAGGTCAACCGCACGCTTAGGACCCACGCCGGTTACACCGGGGTAGTTATCGGAATTATCACCCTGTAACCCCTTAATATCAATGATCTGTTCAGGCGTCACGCCCATCTTTTCTTTGACGTAAGCCGGGGTGTAGCGTTCAATCTCGCTGACCCCTTTCTTGGAAATGGCAACCGTCGTGTGATCGTTAGCTAACTGCGTGAGGTCCCGGTCACCAGTCACAATGGTCGTCGTAAAGCCATTTGCCTCGGCCTGTTTGGCCAGCGTTCCAATGATATCGTCAGCCTCGTAGTTGGGAAGCTCGTAAGTCTGAATCCCCCGCGCGGCCAAAAGTTCCTTGACGTAAGGAAATTGTTCGGAAAGTTCGGGTGCAGTCTTAGCCCGGCCACCCTTGTAGTTGTCATACATCTTCGTCCGGAACGTAACCTTGCCGGCATCAAACGCCACGAGGACGTGTGTTGGGTCCACATTCTTCAACATGGTTTCCAACATCGTGTTGAACCCATAAATGGCGTTGGTGTGCAGCCCTTCACTGTTGGTGAAACGCCCTAACGACGTGTATAACGCGTAAAAGGCCTTGAAGGTCACACTGTTGCCGTCGATCAATAATAATCGTTTGTCCGCCATAATTCGCTCCTCCCGAGTGGCGCTATTAGCAGCCATTCGCGTATTCTGTTTATATTTTACCAAAGATAGCTTAAAATCCGAAATGAAAAACTGCTTTACAACCTTATTTATGGCTACTTTTTTGAGTTCCTGCTAAGTAGTGGGGAAAGCTGAGAGACTGCTTCTCAGGCTGGCGGCGTCCTGCCCGCAGCGTTCCAGCCTAAATTTGGCGAACAGTAAGCCGGCTGTTTCAAACAACGTTATCTAATTTAAGTCTCGGTATCGTTGGTGCAACAGTCACAATAGGTATTTTAGATCTTTCAATCTTCAAGCTTATATCGATTCCTCACCAAAGACTTCGCTGTGCTTCGAGATTAGGTATATTGTGTGTCCACAGTTTTCCATAATCAAATTCCACACTGAATCTAAGCGATCATCGGTAATGCTCTGCAAATTAAATCGCACAACCCAGTTTCACTTATGTTTAAATTAGCAGTCAAAACACTTCAAGAGCTTGTATGATACATTAAGTTGTCACATCAGCATTCAGCTCAACGATAGCGCTGGTCGAATAGTAATCGCCAATCCGTCAGTAAGACCAACGCTGACTATCTCGATTCTCCCAAGTGCCATCAAATAAGGCTTTCACCAGCACCTTCTCAAAATCAGTCAAAACTTACCGTTGTCTCTCAATTATCAATTGTGAGATACAAAAAGCGAAGCACCAACAATATCAGGCGCTTCGCTTTTCGTTTTTGACCCCATTGGCGATTAGTCTCTGCCGCCGAACAAGCCGAAGATTTGTAACAGTTGTAAGAATAAGTTGACGAAGTCCAAGTAGAGTTGCAGTGCCCCGTTGATGGCAAGACCGGTCGTTGAGACTTGGTCACCATACTTGAGGTACATCTTCTTCATCCGTTGGGTATCCCAAGCGGTCAGTGCTGCGAAGATAATCACAGCGACGAAGGAGAAGATCATGGCAATCAGTGAGCTCCGTAAGAAGAGGTTGATCACCATGGCCACAATCAGGCCAATCAAGGCTGCTGAGGCTTGTGTCCCAATCTTGGTCAGGTCACGCTTGGTCGTTACCCCAATCGTAGCCATCGTCAGGAAGACGGCGGCACTGGAGACGAACGCTGCGGCAATCGATTCATTGCTGTAGATCAACGTGTAGATGGAGAAGACCGCACCGGTGACGACCGCGTAGACCATGAGGCCCACAAAGGCCACCGTTGGGCGTTTCATAGATTGTCCGCTAATCACGAATGGTAAGACAAACCACACGATAAGCGGTAAAATCATCATTCCACCGTTGAGGTTTTGTAAGGCACCGCTGAACTGGGTTGCCATGAGAAAAGCCGTCACAGCAGATACCAGCACAGACAAGCCCATCCACCCGAACATCTTAGTCATGAAACCATTGAGTCCGACCTCGGTATTAATCGTTTGACGGGGTTGCTGTTCATAGTTGTTCATTGAAACGCTCCTTTTTTGTCAAAACTTTCCCAGCTGAGTGCCACCCAATTGCAGCACAACTTCTGGGTTTATTAGTATACATTTTATCAAATTCACCCCTAAATACAAGTAATCTGTTGCGGACAAACCCAATAAAAAAGGGAACGACCCGCGCCGTTCCCCCTTAGAATCCGAATTATTAAATTTATATTGCGAACAACTATTTACCGGCGCCACCTTCGTTATCGGCTTCGCCTCTCGCCCAAACCCGGTTCGCGTAAATCGAGTTGAATAACAGCGCTGCTTGGAGGGCAACTTGTGACAGGTTCGCACCTAGTGTCCCAATGCTCGTCGCCCCAATCAGTATTTGAACCGTCAGAATCCCCCAGTATAAAACGTTGGCGATGTTGACGACGATCCACAGTGACCAATTTTCCTTGTATTTCAGAATGTAGAGCAGTTGGGCAATGATGCTGACCACGAAGTTCACGGAGTCAAAGTATGGCAGCTGACCGTTCAAAGCGGCCAAAACGACCCAGCCAATGGCCCATGCCACGAAAGCGCCGATAAAGATCCAACGCCGTGTGTTCTTCTTGAACGAATGTGTGGCTTCGTCATGACCCCACATGTACCAGCCGATGGGTTGAGAAATAACATAAATAATATCCATAGCAAAGGACCCATAAGCGTGGCTGATCCAGGCAACGTAGGTCATGGCCAGACACTGGATTAGGCCGAAGATAAATGAAATCTTCCGTCCTTTCATCCCGTAGACCAGGCACAGCACCCCGCCGACCCCGGAAATCATCCCAATGAAGCTATCTGGCACGATAGCGTAGACGACCATTTGGAGCAAAATTAAAATTGTGACGTAGATGACCTCGAACTTTTTCCAATTCGTGAAAAGCTGGTTAAACCACCAGCCGTGTTGTTTGGCATTATCCATCATACATTCCCCTTTTCACTTGTTCTATGTGGTTGACACGTCTTGCTTATAATGAATCGTCACTTAAGATATTTAACGCCAGCTTGATTGAATCCGTCTCGCCTTGGGCCATCAGGTCATCCCCGTTCGTTAAGTCACTGACACCCGCGGCCAAATCACCCTCATACAGAACCACGTTATTTAGAACTGACAACGTCTCCAATCCTCGTTGCCGCCCGATTACCATCATAGCACCGGATTCCATATCTGCCCCTAATATGCCCTTAGATGACCAGAACGCCTCGTTTTGTGCATTATCATCCATGTAGAAGCCGTCATGAGACCGAATGATCCCGTAGCAGGCTTCGGGGGCGTAGTAGTGTGCCAGGGCCATCAGCCGAAATGACGGCACGGCGGGATAAATGTTTGGCACATATTTACCGGTCAGACCATCATCACGGACGACCCCCTCGCCAATGATCAGCTTGCCCAAATCGATACCGGACTGCATGGCGCCAGCGGACCCCACACGGATGACCTTCTTCACACCAACATTGTTGAGTTCCTCGATGGCGATTCCCGTCGATGGGGCACCGATCCCAGTGGACATGACCAGAATGCGTTTTCCCTGATACGTCCCGAGAATCGACTTGTACTCACGGTTAAAGGCCCAGTCCTCGACATCGTTCAAGAATTTCTTGGTCCGCTCCACTCGAGCGGGATCCCCCATAATAATGGCACTATCCGTATTGATGGTTGGCAATAATTGCGTATGTGGTTCTGGTTCTGTCATATCTATCCCTCATTTCTTAGAATTGTGATCAACTGTGGTAAATCCGTGACGATGATTTGGGACTTATCGACCCTGATGACGTCCAAGTCCCGTAGCTGTTTGATAATGCGATTGAGATTTCGACTGGATGTATCGATCTCATTGAGCAGGTTTGTTCGAGTCACAACCTGATTACGCCGCGTCGCCCAGATGAGATACGAGATGGCTTGATCTAGCGCCGAATGTAGGCTATAGCGTTCCGTCCGGTTAGTTAAGGTATAGATCTGCGAAGACAAATTGACAATCAATTTCTGCGAAAAGTGCTGATCTTCCTTCAACCAAGTCTTGAACAAATCATTGGGAATCTTGAGAACCGTTACCGGCGTTAGATTCACGACAGACGCGCTGTACGGCTTATCCAGCAGGGCTTCCTGCTCACCAATAAATGCGCCTTTTTCGTAAATATCCAACGCTACGGCCTTCCCACCGGCCGACATCAGATAAATTTTGACCTTGCCAGCGGCTAGAATATACGTATTGTCATATTGAGTTCCCTGATCAAACTGAAAGTCATCCACCGCGTAATACTCGATTTGAAACGCGTTGATAATATGTAACGGGCAAGTCCGCAACAACTGCTGCAGCGCCGGCTCCTGATTCACCAACGTAAACAAGTCATTCATCATTACTCAAGCAGCTCCTTACAAGATAAGATTAGCAAAAATATTCGGAAACCCCAATGACGTGATTCTCCGAATGTATCCGCTTTCACGTGAAAATTATGTATTTTTGTGGCTTTTCCGGGACGGATGTCCTCGACAAACCAACCCAATTCTGAACCCATATTCAAGAGTTGCCATTCTAGCAGTCAGCCGCCTAGCCGTTGCTTAAATCTGTGGGTTGCTCGCTAACACCACAATAATATGAATCGCATCCCGCGGTGTCAATGACGACCACCCATTTGAAGGCGCATCCCTCTACGACAAAATCACCTGCTGAATCACCACAACTACTTTTAGCTTAAAACGATTTTCCAATTTATTTTACCAAAACATGAGACAAAATCCTCGAAAATTACATTAGTACTAGTATAGGGCCAAATGTGAACGAGACAGAATAGCGAACACAATCCATGCCATTCACACATTCATTTCAGGCATAATGCCTAGATTGCCATCCAAAATTTTTGTAAAAAAAAGCTCCCGGATTTTACAATCCGAGAGCCATTACCCAACAACGCGAATTGCCAGGATTTTCGAAAGTACCCGACCATGGGTACGCATCTACGTTTCTAATACTACCATGAACGGAAACAATTTGAAAGCTAATCATAGACATTAGCACAATTAGGACAAAATTAGTCGCTCAGCAGGCAGAATCCGGGCAGCCGCCCCCACCACATAATGGCTGTCGCAAAAGGCCAAAAAAGGCACCCGCCCAAAACAGGCGGATACCTCAACGTGAAATAATTTGATTTAGTTGTTCTTTAAGGATAAATGGCTCAGTAATTCTTCGTAGGACCGTTCGTACTTTTGCACGTCACCGGCACCCATGAAGACCACGACAGCATCGTGGAAATCCAATAATGGTGACATGTTGTCCACCGTCAGAATTTCGCCACCCTTAACGATCTTAGCAGCTAAGTCCTTACTGGAGACGGCGCCTTGTGTTTCACGCGCAGAACTGAAGATATTGGTCAAGAAGACCTTATCAGCAAGGTTTAAACTCTTGGCGAAGTCGTCCATCAGAGCAATCGTCCGGCTAAAGGTGTGGGGCTGGAAGACCGCAATGATCTCCTTGTCCGGGTACTTTTGTCGAGCAGCGTCTAACGTGGCTTTGATTTCGGATGGATGGTGCGCATAGTCATCAATAATGGTCATGTCAGCAAGCTTACGTTCCGTAAACCGGCGCTTGACACCTTTGAAATCAGCCAATTCGCGCTTGATTTCGTCCATGTCAACCTTTTCAAAGTAGGAAACGGCGATAACGGCCAAACTGTTCAGCACGTTGTGTTCCCCGTACAAGTGAATTTCAAAATTGCCGAGATTCTTGCCTTCATGGTAAACGTCAAAGGTTGACCCAGTCGTCGACCGCTTGATATTCTTGGCTTGGAAGTCGTCACGATCGCTAGTCCCGTAGTAGTAGACCGGCACGTCCGTCTTTAATTTCCGTAGTTCAGGATCATCGCCCCAGGCAAAGATCCCCTTCTTCACTTGGTTCGCCCAAGTCTCAAAAGCACTGTAAACGTCATCGATTCCCGTGTAATAGTCCGGGTGATCGAAGTCGATGTTGGTCATGATTGCGTAATCTGGGTTTGTAGCTAGGAAGTGACGCCGGTATTCGTCGGCTTCATAAACGAAGAAGCGGGCGTTAGGCGTCCCCTTACCAGTCCCATCACCAATCAGGTATGAGGTTGGGGCCACACCACTGAGAACGTGTGACAGCAGGCCAGTCGTGCTGGTCTTACCGTGGGCACCAGCGACGCCGATACTGGTATAGCCTTCGATCAAGTGACCCAAGAATTCATGGTAACGGTAAACGGGTAAGCCCATAGCGCGGGCCTTCTTGATTTCTGGATGGTCATCCGTGAAGGAGTTCCCGGCAATCACCGTTAACCCTTCGTGAATGTTGGCTTCGTCAAAGCCCATGACATCGATACCAGCCTGTTCCAAACCACGCTGTGTAAACGTGTACTGGGTGATATCTGACCCCTGAACCTTGAATCCCTTATCATGTAAGATCAGGGCAAGGGCACTCATCCCTGATCCTTTAATTCCGACAAAATGATAAACCGTTGCGTTATCCATTAAATGATCCTCTTTTCTACTCTGTGCGGTAAAGGCCACTGGCCTTGATAAACCCGTGCAAGTGACTCTCTTTCCATTTTAGCATATCCCCCCACCCCTTAAAAGGCGGAGACCGATTAAAGGGCAGTGAGGACTATTCACCTTACAATGAAAACACGACACCTTAATCGTGAGGTTCAGGTAAATCTTTCCCCAAATCATCCGGCGTGAGGTAAACCTCGCGCGGTTTCGACCCGTGCTGTGGTGAGACATAGTGGCGCTGCTCCAAGTCATCAATCAGATTGGCAGCGCGATTGTAGCCAATCGAGAAGACCCGTTGCAATTTTGACGTCGACACAGTCTTCTCCTGAGCAATGTATTCGAGTACCTTAGGCAACAAGTCATCTTGATTTTCTTCAGCCGTTTCGCGCTGGAGTAAGCCCTTCGGTTCAAAAGCATAGTGTGGCTTACCCTGTGTCCGAACAAAATCAGTGATTGCATCGACCTCGGACTCGACGAAGGCCCCCTGCAATCGCATCGGTTGGCTGGCCCCGTTACCCAGATACAGCATGTCCCCGCGACCTAACAGATTCTCAGCGCCAGCGGTATCCAGAATCGTCCGCGAGTCGATCTGACTGGAGACCATGAAGGCAATTCGCGTCGGGATGTTGTTCTTGATGGTCCCAGTCACAATATCAACACTCGGTCGTTGCGTAGCGACCAGGAGATGAATCCCGGCGGCCCGCGCCTTCTGCGTGATTCGGACGATGTAGTCTTGAACCTCGCTGGCGGCCATCATCATCAAATCAGCCAATTCGTCGATAATAATCACGATGTATGGCATCTTCAAGGATGGTTCGTCGTTGGCATCGGCGCGATCGTTAAACTGTTCGATGTTGCGAACCCCCGCGGCGGCCAACTTCTCGTAACGCTGGTCCATCTCAATGACGACCCATTTGAGGGCTGCCGCAGCGGCCTTCGGATCGGAGATGACCGGTGACAGCAAGTGTGGCAAAGCATCGTACGGTGCCATTTCCACGGCCTTCGGATCGATCAACAGGAGCTTGACCTGTGCTGGCGTGGCCTTATAGAGAATCGAGAGCAGCAGGGAGTTGATAAACACACTCTTCCCGGATCCGGTGGCCCCGGCAATCAGGCCATGCGGCATCTTCCGCAGATCGGTAACCTGTGGTTGACCAAACAAATCGACCCCGAGGGCCACCGTTAACGGCGATTCGCTCTTTTTGAAGGCCGGTGAATTCAGAATTTCGGAGAGCATCACGGGTCGTGACTTTAGGTTCGGAATTTCGATACCGACCGTACTCTTCCCAGGAATTGGCGCTTCGATTCGAATATCCTTAGCAGCCAACGCCAGCTTCAAATCATCGTTTAAATTCGTAATCTTATTGACCTTGACCCCCAGTGCCAGACTAATCTGGAACTGAGTGACGGTTGGTCCAACCGTCCAGTCGGTGACGTGGGCGTCGACATGAAAGGCGCTCAAGGTCTCGTCGAGAACTTCAGCTTGGTGTTCAATCCATTCATCGAGGGCTTCCTCGTCAGGCACGACCGGCTTGGGTAAGAGATCCACATCGGGGAAGTGATACCCGCGTTCGGCTTGCTCAATTTCCTCGGTATTTGACGGTGTAACGGATGTCTCTGGCCGATCAAATAAGGCCAGATTGCGCTGGTCGTTGCCCTCTTCTTGCATGATATCGCCGAGTGAATGGCCGAGTCCGCGCGTTGCTTTGACCTTCGGTTGGACTGGTCGTGATGCTGCGACACTAGTTGGCGTGGCCTCGTCATCCGTTGCTCGGTCAAGGAGTTGATTGACCTCGGTGGGACGGTTGGCGGTATCCTTGATAGTCGTCGCGGTCGAAGCTGCTGATGTTGAATCAGCGGACGTATCCACCCCCGTAGGTGCAACGTTAGTCGGCGTCTGCACGACTGGTTTTGTCGTGGCACTGTCTGGTGTCGTGGCACTGTCTGGTGTCGTGGCTACCGTAGCGTCAGGAATCACCGCCGGATGATTGCTGTTAGCTGCCACACTCGCCGGCACGCCTGCCGCCGAGCTCACGACTAAATGAGCCGTAGACCGCACGATTGCGGCATGGCTGGCGGTACTTTCTGGTTGGCTTGTTTCGGAATTATCGGTAGGTGCTTCAGTTGTAGCAGATTCGTTTGTGACCGTTGCGTTTGTGGGCGCTTCGGCTGTAGCCATTTCACTAGACAATGAATTGGCCGGTGATGCGTCGGAAGTTGTAGCAGAAACTGCTGAGCTGGACGCGTTCTTGATTGTACCCACCGGCAGATAGTCCCCTACCCCATTGACGGTAGCACTGGCTGCCTGGCTGGTAGACGTGGTTGCTTCAGCATTGGCAGTTGGCACCGTTGGGTAGAAGATTTCGGTTGGCGCTGTTTCGCAGGTGACCGTTGCGTCGGCTTCAGAATCGGCTACATTGTTGGCGCTCACGTCATCTGACGTTATCTCAGCATCAGCAACCGAATGATCATCAGCCTCGGTATCAGAAGTTATCGCATGGTCAGACGATGTCTCCATCACAGCTTCACTATCAGAAGCCAAGTTGTCTGATTCGTCCTCGACAGGTTCACTATCGCTATTTGCTTGTTCATCATTGCTTTCAGTCGTTTCGGCTAGTGTGCTCGAAACAGACATTGCATCGTCCCGGGCGTCGGTTGAAACGTCAGTATTGTCAGATTTAGTATCAGCCACCGCAGTCGTATCAGAAACCGACACTTCACTAGCCGTCAGGTCAGGGGCGGACGCACGATCTACGTCAGCCGAATCCACAGCCAAGCCAAACAATAGGAAACTGCTATCGTCCTTATGCAGTTCCGTAACTAACCGCCGGTAACGTCGCCGCGACTCAGAAGTTGGGTGCGCCCAGTGTAATTGCTTGGGAATCGGCGTCATCTGAAATGGCCGATAATTCTCATCATCACTGGATTTAGGCGCTGCCGTCTGTGACACAGGCGTCGAGTTGGCAACGGACGCGTTCCGCGGCTTAGCTGGTCCATCCTGTTTAACCGTTTGTTCGCGCCTAACTGTCCGTTCTTCACGTAGACGCAACCGGTCATTACGTTCCTGTCGTTGCTTAACGGAGCGCTGGGCGCGTTCATTTGTGGTATCTTCTAATTGTTCGGGACTTGGCTTAACCGCAAATTTTCGGTAAAAAGCTGGTCCATCATAGTGCTCCATGTTTCTTCCTCCTTGACGGGTGCACACCGCACCTGCCGAATTTCAAGACTTTGGGAGGAGACGCCGCCTAAGTTGGCAGTTGAAAAACTCATTCCCTGATTTTTGTCTAGCAAAAAGCTAGTTTTATAATTTATTTGATAGTATTTGTCACTATATCTCATTCGGACCACCTCACAAGATAACGTGAAGCGGTGAACTTCTTTAATTGCGCATCATATTTTTTCTGACCGCCCTTTGCAAATTGGCTAAAGGCAATCTTCTCTATTGTACACAAAAAAGCAGGTTGCCGACAAGGGCAAACCCGCTTTCGTAATGTTTCTTAAGCATTTTCTTGGGCCATGAAGATTGTTTGACCCCGTTCAAAATCGAACGGTTCCCCAACCTCATAGTCATCAGGAAGAATCAAGGCCCCTGGCCGTTGCGGCGCATTAGCTAAACGCAACTCACGACCGGAACAGATCATCCCGTCACTTTCGACACCTCGTAAGGCTCCTGGCCAAATGATCAGGCCGTTGGGCATCATGGCCCCAACCTTCGCAACAACGACTTTAATGTCGGCTTGCATGTTCGGGGAACCACTGACGATTTGAACGGATTGGTCATTGTCCACGACTGTTTCCGTAACCAACAAGTGGTCGGAATCTGGGTGTGGCGTTGCCGTCTTAACGTAACCGACAATGAATTTTGATGCCGTTTGGGCAACCAACTCACCATTGAAGCCGGCATCTTCCAATGCAACGTTCAAAGCGGCAACATCTTCAACACTCAACTTCATTTGACCATTGCCAGTGATATTAGGCAAAATCTTGGAGATTGCCAAGAAATTGTAGCCTAAGGTCTTTTCAGTTGCAGCATCGTAAATCCGCGCGATGTTGTCTCGGACGGTGTGGGCCTGTTCAGGTGTATCTTGCGCAACAATGACAATCAAAGTGTCCCCTAATTCTTGGGGATTATAACTAGCAATTAACATGTGGGATCCTTTCCAACGGTTTAATCGGCATTAGTTGCTAATGAATTAATAAATTCTTCAACTTCAGCCTTGGTCTTGCGGTCCTTGTTGACTAATCGACCAATTTCATCACCATTTGAGAAGGCGATAAAGCTTGGAATGCCAAATACGTTCAATTCGACAGCCAAATCGATGTTTTCGTCGCGATCGACCGCGATAAACTTAAAATCGGGATATTCAGCTTCAATGTCGGGCATTGCTGGCTTAATAAAAGCGCAATCCGGGCACCAAGTCGCGGAGAAGAATAACATGGTCTTGCCGTCTTTAACGACGTCTTTCAGATCAGCGGCTGACATTTTGGGTAATTGTTCCATGAGTAAGCACTCCTTTATTTAAGTTTTAAAAAATACACAAACATCATTATAGCAATGTGGCCGGGAGATTACAAAATTTTAGCTTAATCTGCTTACTTTTCGTCATTAAATTCGATCAACCTTACGATTCTAGAAACTTTCTATATTCACTGACCGAAAAACGCATCATTACAGTTTAAAAGGATGCCAAATCCGTCTTTCGCGCAACGATACCTCGCTTTAACTATTTTTTTCTTAATACATATACTCTCCCAAAGAAAGCGCATGATAGTCTCAAATCTTTAAACTTGATAATCAACTTCATTCTGAAAATTACTTTGTGACTTTCACTATTCCCACAAACTCTAAATCAAAAGAACTGGGCTTCACTTACTAATACTAACAGCGCCTACAGTCGTTTCTCTCGTTTGATAACTAGACCAATAATGCTCGAAAATAGTAACCCGACATAGCCTAACACCGCATCATTTGTCTTCTTCTCACCGGTCTGCGGCAAGCTCTGGGACGTTACTGAATTGCCGTCAGTTTCGAATTTCTTAGCTGCTCGTGTCTTTGAAGCGACTGCATTTCCCGTCTTCTGACTATATAACGCGTTGTTTTGTCGACTGCTAGCCATTAACTTATGCCAAAAGTTGATGAAGTCTGCGCGTTGGTCAATCCCAAACTCTTGGGCAATTGTCGCCGCTCCAAGTTGTGAAGCTTTTAGCGACTTATTTTGAACCGACACCTGACCAGTCTCGATATTTATTTTCAAGATTTTCACGGTATTCCCGCCATCCGACCTTTCAAGAATATAGCTGTAGCGCTCTGCATTAAACAGACCAAAGTACTCCCCATGATCACGAATACCCTTACTGGAGAGAAGCCTGCTTTTCCCCGCAGGTACCGTGTTCAGCGACCGAACAGATGCTACTGGTTCCCCTTGGGCATTCTTAGCAAAGTCGATTTCGAAATCCCCATCATAAATCTGAACATCTTTTAAGCTGCCATCCCCATAAGTCACCGTGTTAATTCCCATACCATTTTTTGAAGAATAGCGAACGTGAGGAACCCGATAGACAAAAGTCACGGTTTGCGCCTGAGCACTGTAAATACCACTGATTTGTGAGGCACCCTTTAACATGTAGTCCTTATCGTCGCCACTCGTAAAGTCTAAACTTTCAGCCGTGAATTTGTCTCCGACGTGACCAGTCATAACCTTTTTGAGCAGTTTACCCCCGATGTCGGTCACGTACTGAACGTAAACCTTGCCCATCGCTGCTTTCTTTGGTGCCGCAGCCATTGTTGCTGGTTGTGTCACACTTGTAGCCTGAGTTGTCCGATATGTAGATTTATTCAGATTAGATGTCCCATCATTCAATTGCGTTGAATCCGCGTCGCCCTTGTCAGCTATCGAGTCGCGAGCCGTTATCTCATTGGAAGTGACACGACTCCTCACTTCATTCGGTTTAATAAGATCAGTTTTAGATGTAGACCTATCTTTCTGTGAGGCCTGGTTTACCTCCATACTACCGGCTGCAAACTTTTGATTGGATTCATTTGAACCTGCCGGCGGTGTTTGTTCTGACGATTGTTGCTCATCCTTCAGTGCATGCTCGTTAGCCAAATTAGAAGAGCCAGACTTTTCCACCGGTTCTAATGGTGAAGCTTTACTATCCTGACTAACGCGACTAACAACCGGTTCTGCCTGCTCACCTGATATGGCCGCATACACATTGTCTGGTTTTGCTTGAACTAACGCCATTGCGGACAAGGAGATTCCTAATAGGACGAGACATTGACAACGTTTCTTAGTGCCAATCGCTGTCCTCGTTTTCCTTGGTACATGTGCTTGCTTAATCATCTCAATCAATTCCCCTCGTTCGTGATCGGCTATCCACACCATCGAAGCTGTAACAACCCTATGCTTATAGATTATGCTTAATTATTAACAAGATCAATCTAAAGATTGACTAGATGTTATTAAGCAATCGTTCGAAAACAGTCTCCCAAGTAAATGCTTCCTTTTCAAAAAATTCAAGCTTTACACCTCGCGAAAGTCTGCGTATACTGGCGATAACATTATTTTCGCAATTTTTCTACCTTTTTACGGGAACTTCCCCGAAAACATTGCTATACTAGGGGCAGATAGAACGTTTACACGTCCCATAAATAAACTGCTAAGGAGGCGGTAGGATGACTGCTAGAAACGGACAATTGTATCAACTCAGCCTTACCGGGGTAGTCGGAGGCTTAATGGGCATTTTCATCACGCGCTTCTTTGGTGGTGGCTCGCGCTTGAACCCCGACAACATTTTGGAGCAGGTCAAGCACCAGTTCCGCCAAGAATCTCCAATTGAAGGTGCCTGGATTGAAAAGCATGCGGTACCTTTCCAGAAATTCGCGGTCAAGTCACGCGTCTACTATGGTGGTATTACCCGTTACGAAGATGACAAGTTGGTTCAATACCAATTCGTCGCCGATGCCAACACTGGAAGTATCCTCGACATTCACCGTCTTTAAGTCTAAATTCGATTTGATCTTAGAGCCTGGGGCAAACCCCAGACTCTTTTTTGGCTCTCCAAAGCCATATTGCTGAAACGTGGGACAGAAGGCAAATCCCTGCGCTTAACCCCATAAGGAGAATAATCCAAACCCGGGATTTTTCTCCTTATGACGTTAATGCTCAGGATCTAAACACCTTCTGCCCCACTCTTTTTTGTTAGTCTCCCTTACGCCGCAAGCCGTAGCCATTATGAATCACTCGGCTAAAATAATAGATGCCCAGGATCAAAAATAAGAAGGCTGGAATCATTCGCAATAGAACAAACGGCGTTTCAAACGCAAATGCTTTCCAGAACCATTCCCCCTGCATATGCCACAGCCCTTCAGTCAAATACCAGCTCCTAGGATCTAAAAGGTTGATGCTACCGGAATGCATAAAAAAATAAAAATACGACAAGAAGAAGACGCCGTTGATGTAGCCACGCTTACTATCCCGGTTGCGACTCCTCTGCTTAGAACGCTCATCCGAGAAAATATCGTGAGCCGATGCTGGACTCATCTGCTGAAAGTATTGAATGCCACCGTGCCGACTTCCCGTGACCAAACGCCACCCGCTATCGTTAAAAAGTTGTTGGTAATCCTGATAGTGCTGTCGACTCAGACCACGATCTCGAAAATCCAATCGTGTATATGGGTTAAAGTCTTCTGCCGATGCCAATTTTTGAAAGCTATAGCGGTGAAGAAACGGGTTCACCCCCGTAAACCGATAGCCCCCTGCTTGAACGCCATTGATCCAATCTTCTTCAGTGTTGAGATCCAAAAACAACTTGAACTTTTTCATCATTTGCCTCTCCCCTAATAGCCAAACTCTGCAGCCAGTGTCCCCAATTGACGCAATCGTGCCGTCTCCAATGTTAAAATTTTCTGCCCCGCCATGGTAATCTGATAGACGCGTCGTCGCTTATCGGTGCTAGGAACCTCCTTGATCCATTTCAGTTTCAATAGATTTTCGGTAGCCCCATACATCGTGCCCGCGGCCACCTTGACTGTATTCTGGCTAATACGCGCAATCTCCTGAATGGCCGCATAACCGTGAAGCGGCCGGGTCAGCACTAACAGAACATAGTAAGTAGTCTCTGTTAGTGGCAAATTTTTATCTCGTGCCATAGTCTCATTTGGCCTCCTCTTCATACAGTTTTGCTTTATACAGTTTTACTATACACAGTCTAACTGTATACTTGTGATTTTGCAAGTCCCACTTGCCAGCGATTATCTCGCAACCGCAGTCTCGACAGTTTGAGATAAGACTCAAAAAAGGCCACCCAAACGGGCAGCCTTTCCTTAATGCTAATTCACCGTCGCCGACCAAATCGTTGGTCGGCAGACAGCCTAAACGTGCTTGAACTTGGTAGAATGATTCTGCATATCGGTGCGGACAATCAGCACGTCAGTAACAGCGTTCGTCACGACAGCACTGGCAGTGGAGCCCATCAGCATCCGTTCAACCACATTGGAGCCAATGGCCCCGATCATGATCAAATCGGCATTGTATTCCTGCGGCAAGGTCTTGGCCAGGTCAATGTTGGGGTGCCCGTAAAATACGGACGTTTCAACGTGTTTGACGCCGGCCTCCTCAGCTTGCTTGCGGTACGCGTCGACGGTCTGTTCCGAACGCTGGCGGGCCTCATCCATGACTTCTTGATCCACAAAACCGAAACCGACTTTGGTATTGTTGCCGATTCCAACGTAATCGCCACCCGTCATGATTGTAACGATAATTAAATCAGCTTCGTTTCTGACAGCAACCGCGATGGCTTTTTCAACCGCGCGTTTGGCTTGCCGGGAACCGTCCACCCCAACTAGAATTCGCTCGTAGCGTTCGGACATCTTTACCACTCCCTTGTGGGTGCTCCTCACACCCTATTTCGTCAACTCATAGGTCGCCTGCCCGTAAATGGACATCGCCTTGATTAAATCATCTTCTGGTTGGAACTCATCGGCTTGATGCATCGTGTCTTGTGTGCCGGGGAATAATGCCCCAAAGGCCACACCACGCTTCATCAGTCGACCATAAGTCCCCCCACCGACGACTTCTGGCTGTGCGTCAGTGTCGCCGGTCTGTTGCCGGTAAACGTCCATCAACGTGGTGACGATTGGGTCACTTGGATCGACGTAATGGGGAACCATTTCGCGTCCTTGCTTGATTTCAGCATTCATCATGGCCGTTGCCTTTTGAAGTGCAACTAAGATTTCCGCAGCACCAATGCCAGTTGGGTAACGGAAGTTGGTATTGATGAGACCACCCTTGTCAGCCGTAAACGTCATGATACCGACGTTCATGGTCAGGTCGCCCATCACTTCATCGGTGAAAGCCAAGCCCAATTTGTGAGCCCGGGAATCGTCGTGTAGGTCGTGAGCTAATAGGCTCAAGAAGTCATCGGCATCACCACCGAAATCGTAGGTTGTCAGGAAGCTAGCCAGATAAGTCCCGGCATTGATTCCGTTCTTGGGTTCCATCCCATGAGCGGCCTTTCCGATAACTTCGACATGTAAGCCATTGGCATCCTGTTTTGTCGTCCCGGTAACCGGTGCGTCAGCCAAGAACGCTTTGAAATCGGCTGCCATTTGGTCGGCATCGGCCGTTTCAACCGTGGCCTCTGCATCCCGTGGCACCATGTTCTCTCGCAGACCAGCTTGGAAATCGCGCAAGGTTACGCTACCGCCGTTAGCCCCAGCGAAGTGACTTTCGAACGTGACGTTCCCTTTTTCACCGTTGATCAGTGGAAATTCAGCATCCGGTGAGAAGCCTAACGTTGGTGCGGGTTCCAGGTCGAGGTAGTGGTGCATCCCCGTCCAGTCACTCTCTTCATCGGTCCCGATGATGAACCGAATCTTCTTGGTTGGCATGATACCTTGATCCTTCATCATTTTTAAACCGTAGTATGCAGCCAAAGCCGGGCCCTTGTCATCAGAGGTCCCACGACCGTATAAGTTGCCATCCTTTTTGGTCAGCGTAAAGGGATCAGTGTGCCAGCCCTTACCACCGGGCATGGTGTCGGCGTGACCCAGAATGGCCAACGTCTCGTCACCTTCACCGAATTCAACGTAACCAACTAAATTATCGAGGTTCTTGACGGTAAAGCCGTCACGTTCAGCTAATCCTAAAAATGCGATCAGAGCTTTCGCTGGACCAGGTCCGAGTGGGTAGTCTGCGGTAGCCTTAGAATCATCTCGTGCACTGTCGATGCCGACTAAAGTCGTCAGGTCAGCGACGTAATCCTCGCGATACTGTTCAGATAACTGTTGCCAATCAATTGCCATGATTGGACCTCCTTTAATTTTTTCGGACCACAACGACGTCCAAAAATATACTTAGTCCTAATTTTAGCATAACCGCGTCGAATTGTAAGCCGTTTTCCAGTACTAAAATGCTATACTGAAAGCGAAACCAATTTTGAGGAGGAATTCACATGGAAACGCTCTCGCAATCCATCTTAACCAAAACGATTCGGCAACGCCCAGCCGACAGCTATAAGGGCACTTATGGGCGAGTTACCCTGGTTGGTGGCAATCGTAACTTCGGCGGAGCCATTTTGATGGCTAGCGCAGCAGCCGTATACGCCGGTGCCGGGTTGGTTACGACCATTACCGATGCTAGCAATCAGACCAGCTTGCACGCCCGATTACCGGAAGCCATGTTCGCCGACATGACCAATCATGAGCAAATGAAAAGTTTAGTGGTTTCGGCCGATGTTGTGGTGATTGGCCCAGGATTGGGCACCGATGAAGCCGGCTTAATGGCCTTGAACACGACCTTTGCCGCGCTCAAGCCAACGCAAACGGTGATCATCGACGGCTCAGCCATCACACTGATTGCCCAACACAACCTAACCTTGCCAAAGGCCCACTTGATCTTTACGCCCCACCAGATGGAATGGCAACGGCTCAGTGGCATTCCGATTGCGGATCAGACGGTGGCCAACAATCAGCCGGCCGTGGTCAAACTCAACGCAACGGTCATCGTCAAATCCCATCGCACACAGATCTACACGCCAACGGCCGTCTACGAAAATCCACTTGGTACGCCGGCGCAGGCGACCGGTGGCATGGGAGACACTTTGGCCGGCATGGTCGGTGGCTTTGTTGCCCAGTTTACGGATCATACCAATGCAGTGCTAGCAGCCGTTTACAGCCACAGCGCCATCGCCGAAGAACTGGCGGAGAAGCAGTACGTGGTCTTACCTCACCAAATCATCGATGTCCTACCGCAATTTATGAAGGCCCATGAGGCCCTGGTCTGAGGTCGTGCAAATTCCAGCCAGTTCAATGAGAATCGCCAACAATTAAGCGTCCACTATCGCAAATGATTGACAATGATTTTTGATTATCAGCGTCCGCTCAGTCACACACACTAGAGACAATTTCGGGCAATCGTATCACTTCACCGGGCCCACATCAAAGGAGTACACCTATGAATGAATTAATCTTACCAGCCGCAATTACTGCCTTTATCACCGCAACCAACGCCGCCGACAGCAACCAATTTATCGCCCAGTTCACGTCCGACGCCGTCCTTGACGACTGGGGCACCACTTACAACGGCCCGACTGAAATTGCCAAATGGAATCAAACTGACAATATTGGCAAACAAGCTCACTTTGAATTGGAAGACTTCACGCAGGACAGCACCACGACTTGGACGGTGCAACTCAACGTGACGGGTAACGGCTTTAATGGCACTAGCCCCTTCCAAATGACGATTGCGAACAACCTGCTTGCTCGCGTGGCAATCTTACCGGACTAAATTGTAGGTATCGCCTGTGGTTACGTTGCCTCTTGCCCAGACAGCCCTGGTACCAATGAGTCTTTATGCCTAGATTTCATTATCAAGATAGCGATGTAAAGCCTGGAATCCTAGACCTACGACATACTCATAGGTCTAACCACTTTAGACCGGATTCAAAAAATGGCGACAAACTCGATTAGGAGCTTGTCGCCGTTTGGTTTAAGTACGAATTAAATTAATCAAGATTGAAAGTATCAAAACAAGCCGCAAACATTGACATTACTGAATTGCATGGACTTAAACAAGTATTTCTCTTTTCTTGATTACTAAAGCATCTCCCCATCAATTTTCTCATATTGCGGTACCGTCCGTAAGATACCTATCGCCAAATGAATTCACAGGCCATCATAGCTTTTGACTTGTACTTAATCGAATCTCAGAGTATTGCGTGGCAATTTTTAAATAACATTCTATTTGCCGAGAACGACCGTACATCTGAATAACATTAGCCTCTGTTTAGGATACTGGACAGAGGACTTTGAGATGACATTGTTTGCAACAATTCGGCTAATTCTGTAATTGACATATCATTTTGATTTCTTAACCAGTGACTAATGGTAGCAAGCATCGCTGATAAATAAAAATTAAGCTGATACTTAACCGTTACATCGTCTTTAGGTAATTCCAATTTTTCAATCCAGTACTCTATTAGATAAGTTTTTACCTGAGTTACAAAGTGTTGACTATAGGGATTACGAAAAATTACTTCTAGGGATGCTTTATACTGAAATGCTAGTGAAGTAAAATTTTCGATATAAACATACCGATCATCAGCATTGCGCATGTTGTCTTCAATCTTTGCACGCATTTTATCAAAAACATCTAATTCGACATCTTCATAAAGTTGGTAGACATCCGTAAAATAGTTATAAAAAGTCGCACGATTGTAACCCGCTCTATCTGAGAGAGCTTTAACCGTGATCTTTTCAATCGGAGTCTTTCGGTTCAATTCGATAAAACCATTGATAAAATTTTGTTTAGTTTGTTCTGTAACTGCCGGTTGTTTATGCATACTGTCCCTCTTCGTTCGACACTTGCTGCACGATTGTTGATTGATGAAGCCTCGCAAGTATCATACCATAATCATACAACATGAGTTGCTTAATGAAGAAGAGGAGGAGAATTATACAATGATCAAAAAAACAAGGTTACAAAAATGGGTAAATCTGAAGTGAACCCTTAAAGTTGGACACAGAACTTACGCTGCTTGCTGGATGGCGAGTTCCCGGTATTTTTCCGGGGACTTGCCATCCAGTTTTGTTTTGATTCGACGCTTGTTGTAGAAGTTAATCCAGTCAGTCATGGCTTGAATCAAGTCTTCCTTATTCTCAAAATGTTCATCCATGACTTCGACTTTCATGATGTGGAAGAATGATTCAACCGCCGCGTTATCTAGGCAAGTTGCTTTGCGCGACATACTCTGAAATACGCCATGCTCTTTGAGTGTTTCTCGCCAAAATTTGTGTTGGTACTGGAAGCCTTGATCTGTATGGACCGTCGTTCGATACCTTAACTTTGGCAGTCCTTCTAAAACTTCTCTAAGCGGTTTTAAGGCGAATTCTACTGTCGGATGGTCACTGATGTTGAACGCTAATACTTCGCCTGAGAAGAGGTCAATGACTGGTTCTAAATAGACACGTTCACTTTGACTCATGCCACCGTATCGAAATTCACTGACATCCGTGACGAGTTTTTGATAAGGTCGGTCC